>CANEUR010000054.1 GCA_947441875.1 Rickettsiales bacterium
GCCCGACTCGATTATATAGCAAGCAAAGCAACTGAAATGGGAGTTGGTTATTTTCAACCTCTGCTTACAAAACGAACCGTAGTTGAAAACTTTAATAGCGAAAAATTTTTTGCCAACATTAAAGAAGCAACAGAACAATGCGGTCGAAATTTATTGCCACACATTTTGCCCTTAACAAAACTTTCTGCATTCTTAAACAATAAAAAACCTCAAGATATTTTGCTATTTTGCAACGAAAACGGTAACGGAACACAAGCTAGTAAAATATTACCAACTCTTATCAAAAATAGTCAAAATCAACAAATCATAGTTTTGATAGGTCCAGAAGGAGGGTTTAATAAAACAGAACAAGAATTAATTTTAGAGCAAGAAAATTGCTTTAATCTTAACTTAGGGCCACGAATTTTACGATCAGATACCGCCATAGTAACTGCTTTAGCTTTGGTACAAGAATTTTTAGGCGACTTTTATTTACCTGCAAATTTTTATTTAGAAGAAATTTCTATTTGATTTTTTATCAAATTAGTTTTAAACTATCCAATAACCGAAATAAAAACCAATATTTAAATATGTCTAATACACTTTTTCAACAACAAGAAATTAGTAAAAATTTTGAAAACCTGCTTGATTATTTTTCTTCCGATCTCGCAGAGATAGAAAAAATTATTTTAAATTCCGCTTTTGGAAAATCTAATTTAATTGCCGAAATAACCCAAAACTTATTTAGTTCTGGCGGTAAAAAAATTAGACCAATTTTATTATTAGCAACTGCTCAACTTTGCGGTAATAAAAATATTTTTGCTCAACATCATTTAGCTGCAGCAGTTGAAATTATTCACACCGCCACTTTACTTCACGATGATGTTATTGATAATAGTCAAATTCGTCGAGGCAAAAAAACTGCCAATGCCTTACATGATAACAAGGCTAGTATTTTAGTTGGTGATTATTTATTTTCTTTGGCATTTCAGCTAATGGTTAAAACCCAAAATTTATCGGCATTACAATTGTTGTCCACAACATCTTCTATTATTGCCGATGGTGAAGTATTGCAACTGCAACACTCAAATAATCCAATGATTACCTATCAACAATATTGCGATATTATTTTTGGCAAAACCGCTGTTTTATTTTCAGCATCTTGCGAGGTTGGTGGAATTATTAATCAATCTTCAGATCAGCAAATTTTATATTTAAAACAATTTGGCTCCGATCTAGGAATGATCTTTCAAATTGTCGATGATATCTTAGATTATACCGCCAATCAACAAGAATTAGGCAAAAATATTGGTAGCGATTTTTTTGAAGGAAAAATCACCTTACCAATCATTTTAGCTTTAAAAAAAGCTAACGAAACCGATTTTAAAACCATAACCGAACTATTTGCCTATAATTTTCAACATCAAAATACTAACGAACAAAATCTTATCTTGATTCTTGATTTACTAGATAAATATAATTCAATTACCGAAAGTAAAAATATCGTCCAACAATTTTTTATAAATGCTAATCAACAACTAAATATATTTCCAAACTCTCTAGCAAAACAACATTTACAATATATTTTGCAATATGCTTCTTTGCGCATTTCTTAAAAAAATATGAAAAGAATTGTTTTTTATCTAATATTTATATTTTTACTCAATAAACCAATTTTCGCTCAAATTATTGATAGCACTTCTTTTAATTGGCTTATCTACGAAATGCCAGATCCAGAAGATAATGAATTCAAATTATGTTATATGGTTGCCAATCCTATCTCTTCTGATACCGATCATAGTTCTCGAAAAAAACCTTACCTCATGATTACACGCTTTCAAAAAACTCGTAGCGAAGAAATAAGTATTTATGGTGGCTATGAATTTAAACTAAATAGCAATATTTTTTTACTCATCGATTCTTATCAGTTTCGCCTCAAAACTAAAAGTGAAATCGCTTGGGCAAAAACCAAGCAAGAAGATATTAATATTATTCAAACTTTACTACATGGCTCAAGAGTAAGAGTAAGAAGCGATTCTGCCGTTGGCACTTATGCTATCGACGAATATTCTCTAAAAGGCATTGTTAAAGCCTATGGCAGAGTTCGATCTATTTGTCAATAATTGTATGAATACTATTGTTTTTTTATTGGTTTTTTTAATTTGTGTACTTAATTTAATTGGTGTTGTAGCAATTTTACAAACAAAACAAGCTCAAACTATATTTAGTGTTTTAATAGCATATTATACTTATGTTGTGCCACTGATTTTCTTAGCTAGTATATTAAATTATTTTAGCTTGCTAAATTTAGTAAAAATTACCATTTTATTTTTGCTTAATTTAATTTTTATACATTTGACAATATTTTTGTTAAAAAATCAACAAAATAACTTGCAAAATCAAAACAAAACAAGCTAAAATTTACTAACATAACATTTTAATACCAACTCCTTGAATTAGTATTATTATTTTTAATCTTTATTTTTAAACCCATGAAAAAAATTTTTATTACCTTACTTTTAGCTTTTTTTACTTTTTCTTGCGCAATGTTTTCGCAAAAAAATACTGCTGAAAAAACCATTGTTGCCACCTATAATAAAGGTCAAATTAATTTATCCGAAGTGCAACTAGAGCTCGATAAAATTGCCAACAAAAATGAAAAACTCAAAAATTTAAAATTTAGCGACTTAAAAAAAGATCAACAAGAGCTTATTATTAAAGAAATGATTCTCCAAAAAATCATTTATCAAGAAGCAAAAAAACAAGGCTTTAAACAAGAAGAATCTTATAAAAAAGCTATGCAAGATTTCAAACAAGAATTCTTAAAACAAAAACTTTATAATTATTTGGTAAACACTGCCAAAACCGAAGCAAATGTGCAAAAAAATTATAACGAATTGCTAGAAAAAAGTCAAAATAAACTCGATTTTAAAATCAGCTATATCGCTATTAATAACCAAAAAAAAGCTCAAGAAATTTATCAAAAATTAGTAAAAAATCCAAGCAATTTTGCTAAACAAGCCAAACAAAACTCACTTGATAAAGAAACCGCTAAAAAAGGTGGTAATTTAGGTTTTGTTTTTGAAGATAATCTACCAAAATCTTTAGTGGAAAATTTAAAACAACTCAAAAAAAATCAAATTACTCAACCAGTTGAAGTTGCCGATTCTTGGTTTATTGTACAGCTCCAACAAACTAGAAAAGCCGAAATCTTACCTTTTGAAAAAGCCAAAGAACAATTGGCAGAAAATCTCGCTAAATTAGCAGTCGAAGATTTTATTGAAAAATCATTAGAAAAAGCCAAAATAAACATTAAATAAAACATGTCTAACAATTATTTACAAAACCTACCTTCTAGATATGTAACCAAAAAACATGGTTGCGAAGCTAGAAAAACTATGCTTTATAATCTCCAAACCGATCTTTATCCAAACGGTTTAAGCGAAGAAGATCTGCAAAAACCTTTTGTAGGAGTAGTCACCGCTTGGAACGAGGCCGCCCCTTGCAATATAGCTCTTTCACGCCAAGCTCAACCAGCTAAAAAGGGAGTAAAAGATAATAACGGCACCCCACGCGAATTTACCACCATCACCGTAACCGATGGCATTGCCAACGGTCATCAAGGCATGAAATCTTCTTTAGTTTCTCGAGAAGTAATCGCCGATTCTATCGAGCTTACTGTTCGAGGCCATTGCTATGATGCCTTGGTTTGCATTGCTGGTTGTGATAAATCTTTGCCAGCCATGATGATGGCAATGTGTCGCTTAAATATTCCTTCGGTTTTTATGTATGGTGGCTCTATTTTACCAGGTAAATTTCATGGTCATGATGTTACTATTGTTGATGTTTTTGAAGGTGTTGGTAAAAGAGATGCTGGCACTATGAGCTCTGCAGATTTACAATTACTCGCTAAATCGGCCTGTCCTTCTGCTGGAGCTTGTGGCGGACAGTTCACCGCCAACACTATGGCTTGTGTAAGCGAAGCAATTGGTTTGGCTCTACCTGGCTCTTCAGGAGCCCCTGCCCCCTATCAATCGCGCGATGAATATGCCTATCATTCAGGAAAAGCAGTAATGAATTTAATTAATTTAGGCATTAAAGCAAGGCACATTGTTACTAAAAAAGCCCTCGAAAATGCTGCTACCATTGTGGCCGCCACTGGTGGCTCAACTAATGCTGTTTTACATTTACCTGCCATTGCTAATGAATGTGGTATTAATTTTGATGTATTTGATATTGGTAAAATTTTTGCCAAAACTCCTTATATTGCCAATATGAAACCCGGAGGCAAATATGTTGCCAAAGATCTTTACGAAGCAGGCGGAGTGCAAATGGTTTTAAAAATATTGCTAGATGCTGGCTACATTCATGGCGATTGCCTTACAGTTACTGGCAAAACTATGGCCGAAAATTTAGCAAATATTAAATTTAACCCTAATCAAGATGTGGTAAGTTTACCAAGTGCACCACTCGCCAAAACTGGTGGAGTAGTTGTTTTGCAAGGTAATTTGGCCAGCGAAGGAGCGGTTGTAAAAGTTGCAGGCATGCAAGAATCTGAGCTACATTTTAGTGGTGTTGCTCGTTGTTTTGATTGCGAAGAAGATTGTTTTGAAGCAGTTAAAAACAAACAATATCAAGCTGGCGATATTTTAATTATTCGCTATGAAGGTCCAAAAGGTGGCCCTGGTATGCGCGAAATGTTAGCAACCACTTCGGCAATTTATGGGCAAGGCATGGGAAAAGAAGTTGCCTTAATTACCGATGGCAGGTTTTCTGGTGGTACTAGAGGTTTTTGTGTTGGTCATGTAAGTCCCGAAGCTGCGGTTGGTGGTGCCATTGCCTTAATTATTGATGGCGATAAAATTACCATCGATGCCAAAAACGGCACTATTACTTTACATGTTTCTAGCGAAATTTTACAATCACGTAAAAATCAATGGCAAGCCAAATCTACCCAATATAATTCTGGTGCCATCTGGAAGTATGCTCAAACTGTTGGCTCTGCCAAAAATGGAGCCACAACACATTTTGGAGCCTCTGCCGAAACTATTTCATATGATCAAATCTAAAAATTTCATTAACAATATTTCAGCAATAGATTTTGCCAAACAGGCTTTTTTAGCAAAAAAAAACCTCGCTAATTTATCTACTCAAGTAAAAAATGCAATTTTATTGCAAGTTGCTCAAGAAATTATCAATAATTCTTCGGCTATTTTGCAAGCCAATCATCTTGATTTAGAAAATGCTAAACAAAACAATTTAGAGCCAAGCAAAATTGATAGACTCATGTTAACCGAAAAAGCCCTTAACAACATTGCTCAATCTATCATTGAAATTGCTAATTTACCAGATCCTGTTGGTAAAATTAGCTATGATGTAAGTAGAAAAAATGGCTTAAATATTAAAAGAATATCTGTGCCAATTGGGGTTTTGCTGGTAGTCTATGAATCGCGCCCCAATGTAACTTCTGATGTTTCTGCCCTTGCTATAAAATCTGGCAATGTGGCAATGCTACGTTGTGGCTCAGATTCTTACCAAAGTTCAAAAGAAATTGCCAATATTTATAAAAAAGTATTACAAAGTTTTAATCTCGATAGTAATATTATATCATTTTGCTACAATAACAAGCGCGATTTTTTACAACAACTATTGCAATTATCACAATATATCGATGTTATTATTCCAAGAGGTGGTAAATCTTTAATTTCTGCTATTTCTAATAATACTAAAATACCGTTATTTAAGCATCTAGATGGCAATTGCCACACATATGTTCATTGTGATGCCAATTTTGATAAAGCAATTCAAATTATTCTTAATGCCAAACTCAGAAGAACAGGTATTTGCGGAGCCACCGAATCTTTATTAATTGACGAGTGTATTGCTAATCAATTTTTGCCTTTACTTTGTAAAGCTTTACAAGAGAAGCAATGCCAAATCAGGGGCGATGCTTTATCGTGCAGTTTAAACTCCTATATTTTACCAGCAACAGAGCAAGATTTTTACCAAGAATACCTCGATAAAATCGTTTCTTTAAAAATTGTAAACAATCTTACAGCCGCCATTGACTGGATAAACACTTACAGCTCTTCACATACCGAAAGCATCATTACTGAAAATAGCCAAGTTGCTAACCAATTTTTACAACAAATCGATTCTGCCATTGTGATGCACAATGCTTCTACTCAATTTGCCGATGGTGGCGAATTTGGCTTAGGGGCAGAGGTTGGCATTTCCACAGGCAAGCTTCATGCTAGAGGGCCAGTTGGGCTTGAACAACTCACAACTTACAAATATTTAGTTTCTGCCGATTGCGGTTTAAGAGACTAATTCTTTCATAAAGTCAACTGGCTCTTTAATTATTGAATAATATAAAATGAAATCTATTTGTTAGTTTAAAACTCATTCACTTCATCTTGCCAATAAATTTTTACATTTTGAGGATCGATATTAACTTTTGTACATAAATTACTCATCTCGATTAGAATCTTATGAGCTCCTTTAAGTTTTTTTTGTTTTGTCAGGTTCTTATATTTTTTTGTTAGAAATTGATCAAAATCACTATAAAGTTTTTTCCAAGTATATTTTTTACCATCAGTTGCAGATAATACTGTTTTTTCGTTATTAATAATAATTGTCATTTCTTTAGGCCTTTTACCAGAAATCTCGCCACGATCATTTTTTAAATTAATATCGGTGCCATCAAGTGTTAAATCTGGCTCCTCCTCTTCTTCTTTATTAGAATCATTATTGTTCAGTTTATAATTTTCGCCACAATAATGTGGAAAGCCTTCTAAAACCTTCTTGATTAATTTTTCGGCTCTTTTACTAATAAAATCAACAATATTTTCATTTGCATCATTATATAA
>CANEUR010000055.1 GCA_947441875.1 Rickettsiales bacterium
AAATTACGAGCAGCAGAAGATCAAGAGTTTGATGATAAAGAATTAGAGTTTATATTGCAACATTCTTTTCTTCTCATCACTGAAGACATTAATTCGGAAAGAATAAGTCAAGTTCTTGTTAAATTACAAGACATGTCTAAAGTACTATTCGATATCGAGACAGAAGATAACGTTAAGTTAAAGACAGAACCAGATATGTATTTAGCCTACTTGGTATTAACTGCCAACGAAATTCTTAATACAAAAAATTTTTCCAGAATAACACATGATCAAAAACAGCAATTAACAGAACTATTTAAAAGTTATACAGCAGGTGCTATCTCAGCCTCTGAAACACAACGAGCTAAGCCGGAGCTTCCTTTTCAAGGATGGGGTTTTGAATTTAATGGTAACGATATAAAAATTGATGAAGAAGGTAAAAAAGTTTATGTCAAAATAACAGACATATACCCAGGATCTTCTTTAAAAGTAACAGGAATAACAAAAGGTGATTATGTTTTGCTTTGTGAAGATGGTATGATTAAAGATTTAGATGCAGCAGCACAATTAATGAGAGCTAAAACTGAACTTAAGGTATATCATGGAGATTTAACAACAAAAATAGATCTACAATCAGTACATAAAAAGATCTTTTATCCACAAAATACTACTTATGTTGCTACAACACATTTAGATAAGGAACAATTTCCAATTGAAAAGAGACCCTCGGCTCAACCTTCGCCTCATTCTGGTGATCATGTTGTAGGGCAGGAAATCGTTGAGGTTGTTAGTATATGAATTTTTTTGGTTTGTTGTCGCTAAAAATTAAACGAAGAGCATTAAATATTGCTACAACATCAATAATTTGTTGTAAAATAGCTCCTTGTGTGGGTGAAATATAGCCAAAACTTGCTAAAATCATACCAATCAAGCTAAATAACATGCCTCCTACAGCACTTTGCAGGGCGATTTTTCTGGTATCAATGCTTAAATGTAGTAGTTTATCTACTTTCAATAAATTGTTTTCAAGTAGCACGGCATTTGCCGATTCACCAGTAATTTGATTATGTTTAGCAAAAGCAATAGATGCAGTTGCTAAAAGTAGGGCAGGAGCATCGTTTACGCCATCTCCTACAAATAGAGTTGGTGATTTTTGGCTATAATGTTTTACAATATTTAGTTTATCTTCTGGTGATTTACCGCCGTAGCATTTTTTGATGCCAAGTTTTGCTCCGAGATAATCTACTTGCTCTTGCCTATCGCCAGAAAGCAAGATTACCTCAGTAAAATTATGTTCGGCACTTAAATGGTTAATAAATGAGCCTGTTTCTGGCTTTTCAATGTCTTCAAATATCAAAACACCAACAACTTGATTATCGATAATTATCACGCATTCTAAGCCAATTTGCACTGCTGGTAGGTTTTGATGGTTGGCAAAATTTATAGCATTATGACGATTGGTAATTATAACCTCGAGATTATTAACTTTTCCTATTATGCCATAGCCTGGTTTTTCATTAACCGAATCTGCATTAGTTAGAATTATTTTTTGCTCTTTAGCATAGTTTAAAACCGCAGATGCCAGAGGATGGCGAGAATGTCTTTCGAGGCTAGCAACTTTTTGAATTATTTGCGATTCGTTATAGTTGCTGATGTTGATTATTTGGGTAAGTTTTGGTTCGCCGTAGGTGAGGGTGCCAGTTTTATCAAAAATTGCGGTGGTGCAGATTGGTAAATATTCGAGTATTTTAGCATCTCTAATAATAATACCTTGCTTTGCTGCCATTGAAATGGCGCTCATAATGGTTATTGGCACAGCAATGAGTAGAGGGCAGGGGGTGGCAATAGTTAGAACTGCTAAAAATCGAGTGAGATCGTGTGTAAAATAATAACATAAGCCAGCAATTAAAATAGTGAGTGGAATAAAAAAAACAGCAATTTTATCGGTAATTTTTTGTAGATTTGGTTTTTCTTCTTGAGCTTTTTTCATGATCTCAATAATTTGAGAATAACGTGAGTTTTTGGCTAATTTGGTGGCTTTAATAACAATGGTAGATTCGCCATTTATTGAACCAGAGAGCACCTGCGAGCCAATAGTTTTGCTGATTTTATAAGGCTCACCTGTAAGATAAGATTCATCCATATTGCCGTAACCTTCAATTACTTCACCATCTACTGGAGCAATTTCAAAAGGAAAAATAGCAATGAGATCGTCAATTTTTATTTCAGATAATTTAATATCAAAAAAGTTATCTTGTTTTTTTAGATGTGCCAAAGGTGGCATGCGATTCATTAGTGCCTCTAAAGCAAAAGATGCTTTATGTGAAGCAAAATCTTCGAGGGCAGAGCCAGTGGCAAGCATCAATAAAATTAAAATTGCAGTGAAGGGTTGTTGCAAATAAATTGCTAAACCAAAGGCAAGTAAAGCAATTAAATCGGCCGTGATGTTGCCTGCAAATATTTTTTTTGCCATTTGATAAACTAAAGGAATTACGCCAACAAAACTTAAAAAATATAAAATAATGATAGAAATTTTTTCAAAGCTAAGTAATAAGGCTATGGAGTGAAATATTATGGCTTGGATTAAAATAAAACACAAAAAATTATGCCATTTTTTGAGCAATTTTATTGGGTTTGGCATAATATAAATGAGTTTATTTATTTATTAAGAATCGGATAATTTTTTTGCTTGATCATCGGCAATAAGTGCCTGAATAAATTCGTCGAGATCGCCTAACATAATATCTTCGATGCGATAAATAGTTAGGTTAATACGATGATCGGTAACTCTGCTTTGCGGAAAATTATAAGTGCGAATTCTTTCGCTTCGATCACCGCTACCAACTTGCTCTTTACGTTCGAGAGATCGTTCTTTTTGGAGTCTCTCTCTTTCGGCATCATAAAGGCGCGATCTTAAAACTTTCATGGCTTTTTCACGGTTTTTGATTTGTGATTTTTCATCTTGCATTGAAACAGAAACTCCTGTGGGTAAGTGGGTGATGCGTACTGCCGAATCGGTAGTGTTAACTGATTGCCCACCTGGCCCTGATGAGCGAAAAACATCGATACGTAAATCTTTTTCAGCTATCTGAATATCAACCTCTTCGGCTTCTGGTAAAACCGCAACCGTAGCAGCTGAAGTGTGGATTCGGCCAGAGTTTTCAGTTTCAGGAACTCTTTGCACTCGATGCACTCCAGATTCAAATTTTAATCTAGCAAAAACTCCTTTGCCAGAAATTATTGCCGAAGCTTCTTTGTAGCCACCTAAACCAGTGTCGGAGATTGATAAAATTTCAAATTTCCAACGATTTCTTTCGGCATATTTGTGATACATGGCAAACAATTTGTAAGCAAAAAGAGCTGCCTCTTCGCCACCTGTGCCAGCTCGAACTTCGAGGATAGCATTTTTTTCGTCGGCAGAATCTTTAGGTAAAAGGGCTATTTTAATTTGTTGTTCGAGATCTGGTAAAATTTTTTGTATAGCATATTGCTCTTCAACTAACATATCTTGCATAGCTTTGTCTGGTTTTTCGCCAGAAAGTAGCACCGAAATGTCTTGTAATTCTTGTTGAGATTTTTGATATTGTTTGATTAAATTAACCACTTCTGCCATATCGGAGTGTTCTTTAGAAATTTTAGCAAAGGAATTACCAAGAGCCGAAGGATCGAGTAATTTTTGCTCTAATTCAACAAATTTATGAACAATTGCACTAAGTTTTTGGGTAAAAGACATATTATTGTTTATCAAAAATTATTTTTAAACCTTCTAAGGTGAGGTTAGGTTGGTAATGATGAATAGTGTTTTGCAAGCCATCTTTAAAAATTTCGGACAAACCGCCAGTGATAATTTTAGTGGTGGTAATTTTTAGTTCAAGATCTATTTGTTGCACGAGACCATTAACTAGGGCGATTTTGCCAAAGTAAGAGCCAGAATTCATGGCTTCGAAAGTGTTTTTACCAACTACTTTTTTTTGTGGTTTAAGGTTGATTTTAGGTAATTGAGCGGTATTTTCATGCAATGCTTTTAAGCCAGAATTAACTCCGCAAGTAATTATTCCGCCTAAATATTCGCCGTTGCTTCCTACTACATCAAATGTGGTAGCGGTGCCAAAATCGATGATGATTAAATTGCCACCAAATTTATGATAACCAGAAAAAGAATTAACTAATCTATCTTGACCGACTTCGGCTTTGTTGTTTACTTGAATATCAAGATTGAGTTTTGGTAATAAATCGGGGAGTAAAAAAGTTTTTTTGAGCAATTGAGAATTACCTATTTTTTTAAGGGCTTCTTGTATTTTGCTAGTTAAACTAGGAACAACCGAAGAAATTATGCTACCATTTATTTGTAAACAATCTATGTGATGATTTAAGCATAATTCTACAAGATCTATAGCATAATCGTTGGCATTTTTTTGCAAATCAGAATTAAGACGCCATTTATGAAGCAAGGTATTTTTTGAAAATAAGCCAAAAACAATATTTGTATTGCCAATATCAACTGCTAAAATCATAGAATTATTTTAATTTTAAGCAAGCATTAATTATGCGTTGCATAGCATCGATTAAAAACTGCTCGCTGGCTGCATAAGAAATTCTAAAAAATCCCTCGGCACCAAAAGCAACCCCTGGAACCACTGCAACCAAAGCAACATCAAGTAAATAGCTAGCAAAATCGTTATCGTTTCCAATAACTAAACCATGCTCGGTGGTTTTGCCATATAAACCAACACAAGAAGGAAAAACATAAAAAGCCCCATTAGGAGTATTACAATTTATACCTTCAATGCTGTTTAGCATTTTGACAACAAGATTTCTTCTGTTTTCAAAAAGTTTGGCATTTGGTTTAATAAACTCTTGAGTGCCACTTAAAGCTTCAACGGCTGCCGCCTGACCAATAGAACTAGGGCAAGAAGTACTTTGCGACTGAATAACAGACATTGCCTTGATAAGCTTCTCTGGGCCAGCTCCATAGCCAATTCGCCAGCCAGTCATGGCATAGCTTTTTGAAACGCCATTTACTAATAAAGTGCGATCTTTTAGTTTTGGTTCAACACTAGCAATGGTGGCAAATTTTAAGGAGTCAAAAATAAGATGTTCGTAGATGTCGTCGCTTAAAATATGTACATGTGGATATTTTAATAAAACTTCTGCTAAAGCTTTAAGTTCTGAGGCAGAGTAACAAGAGCCAGTAGGGTTGCTTGGCGAATTTAAAATAAGCCATTTAGTTTTGTTGGTTATTTTTTTTTCAAGACTATGTGCAGTGATTTTAAAATTATTTTCAACAGAAGAGTGTAAGATTACTGGTGTTCCGCCACCTAATAACACCATATCTGGGTAAGAAACCCAATAGGGAGCAGGAATAATAACTTCGTCAAGTGGATTTAGAGTAGCAAGTAAAGCATTGTAAATTACTTGTTTTGCCCCAGTGCTTACTGAAATTTCGTTTAATTTATAGGTGAGATTATTTTCGGTGAGTAGTTTTTGACAAATTGCTTGCTTTAATTCTTTGGTGCCATCAACTGCTGTATATTTGGTTTTTCCTACATTTATAGCATTTATGGCTGCTTGCTTGATGTTATTTGGAGTGTCAAAATCTGGCTCACCCATACCAAGAGAAATAATATTTTTGCCCATAGCCTGCAACTCGGCAGCCTTAGTAGAAACGGCGATTGTTGGTGAAGGTTTGATATTGTTTAGAGAGTTAGCAATAAATGACATAAAATGATTAAAAAATTAGTTGTCTTTTAAAGAAAGATATGTTAGATTTAAGCAAATAATTGTCAACAAATTAATTTTTTATATAATTTATTATGTCGGGTAATATTAGTACAGATTCTTTGTTTTTAGGGCTTACTAGGCCACCTATGCTTTTTGGGGCAAGTTATGTTTTTACAGTGCTAAACATCATGACTTGCCTTATGGCATATGTTTTAACTAATAGTTTTAAAATTTTATTGGTTTTAATGCCTGCATTACAAGGAACTGCTTATTTTATTTGTTTAAAAGAGCCAAGAGCAATTGAGCTTTTTTTGGCAAAAACTTCAAAATGTAATGTTTGTAGAAATCGTTTTTATTATAAAGGCACCAATTCTTACGATCCTTTTTAAAAATTCAAACAAATTTGTAGTGCAATAGTTTTTTAATAATACCATTTTTCATCTATAACAAAATTATTTATTTTGTTATAGATGAAAAATTGCACTGTGGCAACTTACTTATTTTGAGATGATAATTTTTCTTTACTTAATTATTTAACATTACAACAACCAAATGGATTCATCAGGCATTGCCAAAATGATAATGGTTTTGTTGTTGTTGCAGGTTCTCCTTCTATTATGGTTGTTGTTGGTGCTCTTTCTTCATATATATTTAGTTGCTGAAGATTAAATTTGACAATTTTAAAATGTATTTTTTTTAATAAAGTTTCAGCAAAATTTTATATAAATTTTGTTGTCTATTATTAATATAAAATATATTTTTTTTATAATGCAAGATAATTTTTTATTAGTTAATGTGAATTAAAGTTAGCGATAAAACATTTTTATTATCAAAAAACTTCTTGTAAAAACTTTTTACCAACCGCAATTCCTCGATTATCTATGCTATGATCAAGATTATCAAGAGCAAAATCTTGGTAAGAAACATTAAGATTAGTAAGAATATTTTTTGCCTCTAAAAAATTATCAAATGGTAAAACCGAATCTTGTTTGCCGTGTATGAGGCAAATTTTTGGTTTATGTAAAATTTTTTGTTGTAATAAAGTAGGTAAAATTATTTTACCAGAATAACTCAAAATACCAGCTACCTGTTTTGGCAAGGTAAAACCCTGATAATTTGCCATCATTGCCCCTTGCGAAAAGCCT
>CANEUR010000056.1 GCA_947441875.1 Rickettsiales bacterium
CATCGTTTCAAGTAAGTAGTGATGGCTTGCAAATGAAAATGATGTTTGTTAATAACGCAAATTTAAGCTCAGATTTTATTAAATCACCACCTAACAACAACCTACAAACCAAAGTTAATTTTCACCAAAATCAAACTTATAAAAACGGTCAAATGTTAAAAGTAGCTTTATGTCAAGAAAATTCCGACGCCTATCTACCTAATAAAAAAAATAAATACAACGAAAACTATGTAACACAATGCGAAAATTATGTTTTACCAATAGCTAATCATAAAGAAAATCTCACTTTAACTTATAACTCTTTACCTACTAGAATTATAAAAACTATGCCAAATTCTTTATCGGATGCCGATTATTTTACACAAGATACTACCGAAAATTTTGCTGGCTTTATGTTGTTTACTCATAAAACAGATAGTGTTAATGTTGTGCCTCAAAATATAGATGATACACCAGTTGTCAACGGTGTTTATAATAACAGCAGCCAAATAAGTCGCTCACCTTATATGTTTGATAAAAATGGTTGGTTAAAATTAACGAAAGCCACAGAACCAAGATTAATGACAGAAGCAAAAGTACTGCTAGAATTAAGTAAAACCCCAAGACATTCAAGCGAGCCAATTTGTCATAATTATGATAACAGCTTTTATTGTCATTCTTTATTTGCAAGCACCTTTCCCACCAATGTAGCACAAATTAAAGATTGGGAAAAAGACCAACTAACACATGATTTACGATTCAGACTCGCTTTTCAGATTGACGACCCCGATATTAATAATGATGTTATTACAAACAACTATCCAAATGCTATTCTTGATGATAACTCAGAAAACGATATCAGAAAAGGCAATAAAGCATATAGCAACAACACTGGTAAATACGAAGTAATAGTTAAAGTAACCAATCCAGCTAAAAAAGCTCAATTAGCAGTCATGACAAAACTAGATGAAATTGTAAATAAATTATCTTTAACTGATTTATTTCAATTTGAACAACCAATTGGCGAAGAAAAAGATCAGGAAGCAAACAAAAGTATGTTTAGCTATTTGGTCAAAAATAGTAAATTAGCAATTTTAGTAAGAGTTTCGGCAATTTTAATGATAGGTATTTTTGCTTTAATGTATTTAATGGGCTTAAGTAAACTTGATCATCAAACTTTGGCTTCTATGATACTAAAAATCGCTTTTGTTTTAGGCTTACTTAACCCAGAGGCTTGGGAGCTCTACCAAAATATTTTTGCCCTCCCAATCATGCAAGGTTTTAACGAAATTGCCTATCAAACCCTTACCATTTTATCGCCACAAGATATTATGCAAACTAACATACTTCCCCCTTTTGATAAAAAAAACATAGCTACTTATTTTTATCAATCGATAGATGTTATGACCATGCTTTTAAATCAAAAAAATCATTTTAAAATTATGGCAATATTTTTTAGTTATAGCTATGGTTTTGTTTATGTTTTTATTGTTTATTACGGATTTTATATATATTTATTTGCCACCGCTAATGCTATTTTAATGTTTATTTTAGCAAAAATCATCATGATATTACTAATTAATTTATTGCCTTTGTTTTTATTATGTTTGTTCTTTAAAACAACACAAAAAATGCTCGATAATTGGTTTTCACTGGTACTTGGCTATGGTTTTCAACAAATTTTTATCATTATTGCTGTTGCCTTTTTTAACATTATGATTGTGTATATTTTAAAAATGATTTTAGGTTATAAAATATGTTGGGATCCTATTTTAAAAATAGGTTCTGGTAGCTTAGGTCATGGGCTTCCTTTTAACGACATTGTGCTTTTTAAATTTTGGAAAGTTAGCGATTCTGAAGATGGTAACTATATTCCATCTTTATTTCATACACTTTATTTTTTAATTTTGGCTTATGCTATGAAACACTTTATTAATTTCGCTGCTAGTTTAGGATCTAGAATAGCTGGCGGAGTAAGTGTTGAAGGGGTTGCTAGTGCTATTAAAAGCGATTTAGTTGGCAACATCGCTTCGAAAACGGCATTAAAAGCTTTTAATAACTTAGCTAAAGGCATGAAAAATCGCCTAATTGATAAAATTTCTTTTGGCTATAGCGGAGAATTAGCCGATCAAAGAATTGAACAAGCTAATAAAGAAATAGATGGCCATAGAGAAGCTTTTCATGATGTTCAAAACGAGTTAAATGACTATAAATCATCAAGTGATTTTTTATCATTAAGCGAAGCGCAAAAAGAAGGTGCATTAAAATTAAAAGCAAATGAATTAGCCCAAGAGGCTGGCTACACTAACTATGGAAGCTTAATAAAATCTGCTAATCAATCAAAAAAATCTACCTCAACCACCCTTGGAGGACTTTTATTTGATACAACCTCATCTACGGCGCCATATGGGTTTGGCAGATTAACTAATGCCGTTACTGGCAGAAATTTAATAACTGGCGTTGCCAATGATACTGGCAATTTTACCGAGGCAAACTTATTAACAACCACCAGAAGAATCAGCTCGCAAGATGTAGTAGAAGCTCAAGAGTTTATTGATAAAAAAATAAAATCAAAACAAGAAAAACTTGCACAAACAACACTTACCCAAGATGAAATAAACGAAATAGAAAATCAGATAAAAGATTTAAAAATACAAAAAGAATTAATTAAATTAAATCAAACTACTTGGTCTTCTATAGATAAACTAAAATTACTTGCTAGTAAAGGTGGCATCGAACTTGCTTTGGTAACTGGCGCAGTTGGCGGTGGTGTTGGATTAATTGGCGGTGCTATTGGCGGTGGCGTTGCTGGATTCCTTGGCACAGCAACTACTACTTATCACATCATTGGTCGTCGCTTTGGCATTGTTGCTGATCTTGTTGGTGGTGCGGGTCTTGTCGCAATTGTTGCTGGTCTTGGTGGTGCGCTTACTGTCGGAGTTTATGGTGCTGGAAGGGGCGCCTATGCAGGAACTAACACAGGGCTTGAATTTACCACTAATGTTATTACATGCAATTTTTCTAAAATCACGAGCAATGCGCAAGCTGATTTCACAAAAATGCGGGCAACTTGGCTAAATGATTTTAATGCATCTCAAAATACCATCAATAGAGCAAGCCAAGGAGCATGGCGAGCGATGATTGATTTTACTAAGAATACTGGCAAAACAGTAGTATGGGGAGGATACAATGCTTGGAAAAAAGTAAAATGGGGAGCATACAATGCTGTCAAAACAGTAGGATCGCCACTTACTGACCCAAAAGCATGGGGCAACAGCGTAGTTTCTGCATATATTGATTTTGTTAAAATCGCCAAAAACGATGCAAAATATAATTTGCAACAAAAACTAAAAGATTCTGCTACAGGTATTTCTGCAGATCAACAAGAAGAAATAATTAATGATTTTATTAAACAGATTAAACCTTATTTATCAAACAGTATCAATCTAAACCAACTAAACGGTAATTATCAAGAAACAGATTATGGTCATAAATATCTTGGCAAAATTCACAATATTATTGAAGCAAACTTAGAAAAACTAAACCAAGATAAATCTCTTTTTAATTTATTTGTAGCACTAGCCAAACAAGAAAAAGATAAAGATTATGTAGGCACCGATATTGCAAATCTAGTCTACTCTACTGCTGGAGCTGCCTTAACTGCCACTGGCTACGCAATTGGATACACAACACAATCAATGGAAAATTATGTAAAAGAAAAATATTCAGACTATAATACATACTTGGCAGAACGAACCATTAACAATTTAATAAGTACATTACCAGCAGATTCACAAGAAGTAGTAAAAAAATTTAAAGAAGAAATAACAAATCCAGGTCATCAATCAATCACAACATTTGTAAGAGAACAAGTAAATACAACCGACATAAACAAAGCCAAACTTCTGATTGCTTTGCAAGAATATGCTAAAACCAAAAAATAATATGAAACTTTTTAGAAACAACCTAACATCGCTAAAAAAAATCTTGGTGATGTTTCTGATGTTGTTTTTAATGTCTTGCACAGATCAAGGTTGCACCGAAGGCGATGATTTTGGCGAATTCACCAATCAAAATTTACAATTTCCACCTTATGCTGGACAATCTAATCTCGATCCCAATAAAACACTATGCAACGAATATAACAAGCACTTATTACAAAGCATAAGTGTCGATCTGTGCGAAAATGGCACCGCCATAAGAAAATGTGCAAATAGCACAAGTGGTGACGATAAAAATTGCAATATTAATTTTAAGCCAGCTTGTGATGATAACATAGAAAATTACAGAACTTTACACAATGAATGCTTTATAGCCTACGCTAAAACACAAA
The DNA here is from genome assembly GCA_947441875.1 of Rickettsiales bacterium. GTDB lineage: Bacteria > Pseudomonadota > Alphaproteobacteria > Rickettsiales > UBA1997 > CAILUF01. Next base: position 4,313 of record CANEUR010000056.1, read on the forward strand.
AATCTAGTGGGGGGGCAAGCCATGTTTTTGCCAAACATGATGAAAAAAATTATCCAAATTTTTATTTATTTCCATCCGCCGATATTTCGGTAAAAATCCGAGGCAAAATTACCATTAACAGAGCCACAAATGGACTTGGTAAAAAAATCATTAGCACATTATCTGAACCAGGAGATACTCAATTCAAGGTAAGTGAAAATGAAACTATTGAGATTTTTTTAGGAAATGCAGATGAGAGAAACTATTTTAATTTTGGAACTGGAGATTGGAATGTTGATTTTTTAAATACTAACTCAAATACTTTTATCGACACTCAAACAAAGGTTAACGATTCTTATTGTGATAACTCCACCTGCACCGGTTCTATAGAATCAACAATGCAAGATCGACTAAAAAAAATTATTGTTCATCATATACCTTATGTTAAACAAACATCATTTATCGCCCCAGATCCTGCCACCGATTTGCAACTTACTGCTAGAAATCCTCCAACATGGCGAACAACAAATCAAAACCTCGATGAAAAATTAAAAATAGATAGTTCAACACCTCAAAACAAAAGAAAACTTGGGGCAGGCTTTGTTTTGGCATCAACTGAAAATGCACCTCCTCCAATAAACATAGCTACTAGTAATCGTGGTGCTTTAACCGAAATTAACAACTTAACACATTATTACAAAAAAGCTCCTGATTGCGGTAATTTTACTTATGATGGATTTATTATTAATAAAACAGGAAAAAAAATATCCCCTGACACAAATCCTGTAATTGATGATAATATTTTAAAAGCAGGAGGTACAGCCACTAATACTAATACCATTTCTAAACAATGCACATTTTACCCAATGCTAAGTGTTAAACAAGAAGATATGTCTGGTTTTGTAAAACTTAACTTTGCTTGCAAGATACCTACTAATAATTGTAGAACCACCCCCCCTACTGCTATTACCGTTAGTGTAGTGAGTAGCGATGGTGATTTTGAAATATTTGGTAAAGATATTGAAAAAACCATAAATATTAAAGATACTAATCTTAATTTTTTTGTTAAAAAAGGTAGCACTCTACTTATTCATACAAACAGCTCCAATACATCTGCACAATTTCAAGAACTAGGGCTTTATATACAAACAACTCCTCGACCAGCAATTTACTGTCCGGAAAATAGATTTAGAATACAAAAAAATAATATATGCAGTATAAAAAGTACAACATTTTGCAAAATCGATCCCACAATTTGCTCATCCTTTCAAAAAGACTTCTTAAACTATCACAAATGCGAATGCACCGCTCAAGATTCTAAAACCGCTCAAGATTTTAAAGAAGATTGGTTCAAAACTTTTACACAAAAAGACTTAGAATATCAGATTAATGAAGGTGTTTTAACGAACACAAATTGTTTAGATAATAGTAAATTTACTAACTGCAAAGATTGTCTAGTAGCATTAAAACATAGTGCATCTATTAAAAAAACACTATATGATGAAAATAAATATGAATCCGTTTGTTTTGATCTAGAAGATATTACAACAAGAATAACTGATGCAACAAACACTATCGATAGCACACCCAAAATTACAGGTCAAAACGATATAGATACAATCAACAAAGAAATAATAAACAAGATACCAGGCATTAAAGTTTTGACTCCTTTTTCAGCAACAAAGAATTATGGAGTTTTACCAAAGCCCTCTTTATCTAATTTTCCAAATACTAACATTATTAGTGCCACTCCCACTAAGACAGAAAGACTACAACTTCAAACCGCCATCAGAAACCACCATAATGGTGTAACAGAATTATATATTGCTAATAATTACGATATTAAAAATACACCACCATTAATAACTGAAGAAAAATTTATAATAACCACAAATAATCAATTAACTTTTCAAGATGGTGCTGGTCTAAAAATTAGCTTATCGGAAAATAATAGTCCATATAATTATAATTATACCGATATTGCTTGCAATCATTTAATTGGAAACAAGGAGTCTTGCCCAGATTTATACACTCTAAAAAATGGTAATTTAATGCGAAATAGCACCCCCTATGCAAGTGATCCTCAGAATATATGCACAAAAGACCCCAGCCTTTCTTATAATCCATTAGCAGGAGCTTATCAAGAAATATTTTGCTATACAAAAGAAACTTTATCATCATCATCGACACAAGATCAAAAAAAGGAAGAAGCAAAAAATATGGGCTTAAAGTTTGAGCTAAACACAGATGAATCAAATAATATTTTTATTAAAAATTGCTACAAATCAGGTTCATCATTCAGCGAATCCTGTCAAGCCACTTGTGGTGCAGCAGCAGCACCATCATGTAAAGTATGTAATGCAATGAAAATTGTTAATCCACAATTCAACTTAGCAAACATCCCCAATGCTAACATTGGAACAACTCAAAACGACTACTACACTTGCATAGAACCAAACGAAATATCTAAAGCAATTGCAGGCAGTTACAATATTACCGTAGCAGTGAAAAATGAAAAAGATATCATC
>CANEUR010000057.1 GCA_947441875.1 Rickettsiales bacterium
AATACTTACCACCACAATTTCAGCTATTTCTTTTGCATGTTTTACTAAAGAAAGATGACCAAAATGCAAAGCTCCCATAGTTGGAACCAAGGCGATAGTTTTGTTTTGTGTGGCTAAAAAAGTTTGTAATTGTTTGATAGTGGTAAAAATTAACATAGATTTTATCTATCGATCTCTCCAAATACAATATCTTGCGTTGAAATTATGGTTACAACATCGGCCAATAAATGGCCTTTAGTCATGAATTCTAAACCTTGCAAATGGGCAAAACCTGGGGCACGCAAACGGCATCGATATGGTTTACTGGTGCCATCTGCTACTATATAAACTCCAAATTCACCTTTTGGAGCTTCAACTGCCGCATAAACTTCGCCAGCAGGAACTTTATAACCTTCGGTGAAAAGTTTAAAATGAGCAATTAAACTTTCCATTGATTCCTTCATGTTGTGGCGACTTGGAGGAGCAATTTTAGGATCTTGACAAAACACTGCTCCATCAGGTATTTTATTTAAGCATTGCTTAATTATTTTTAGAGATTCTCGCATTTCTTGCACTCTAATTAAATAACGATCGTAAGAATCGCCGTTTTTACCAATGGGAATGTCAAAATCTAGCTCGTTATAAACCTCATAAGGTTGATTTTTACGTAAATCCCAAGCAATGCCAGAGCCTCGCAACATTGGCCCAGAAAAACCCCAATCAAGCGCCTGCTCTACTGAAACAACACCAATATCAACTAGTCGTTGTTTAAAAATACGGTTATCATTTAGTAAATTTTCGAGATTATCGATTTTTGCTTCGAATTCGCAAATAAAAACGTGTATTTCGTCAAGCAAGCCAATAGGCAAATCAAGAGCCACACCTCCTGGCCTTATGTAGGCTGAGTGCATGCGAGAGCCAGAAACTTTTTCGTAAAAAATCATGATTTTTTCTCTTTCTTCAAATAGCCATAAAAGAGGAGTCATGGCACCAACATCGAGAGCTTGAGTGGTAATATTCATGATATGATTTAAAATTCTAGTAAGCTCTGAAAACAACACTCGAATAAAACTAGCCCTTCTTGGAACTTGGCATTTTAAAAGCTTTTCAACAGCCAAAGCAAAAGCATGCTCTTGACACATTGGCGAAACATAATCGAGCCTATCAAAATAGGGCACAGCTTGTAAATAAGTTTTGTATTCAATAAGTTTCTCGGTGCCACGATGCAACAAGCCAATGTGAGGATCGGCCCTAGTTATAACTTCACCATCAAGCTCAAGTATTAGCCTTAAAACACCATGAGCTGCAGGATGTTGAGGGCCAAAATTAATAGTGATATTTTTAGAATTTACTTGATTTTGCAACATAAATAAAAAGAAAATTTGGTTTTGTTACAAGACTGTTGTTGCAACAGCCTCACGGTTACTTTAAATATTAGAAATAGTATAAATTAGTAGTTATGTTTTTGCAACGATATTATATCTATTTTTATAAGAAATTTATCTCATCTTTACATAACTTGATTTAACACAAAGATTTATTGTAGATTGCAAAAAATTTGATTATTCATAAGCAATTGCTAAACTAGAAATTTTAGCAATTAGTTGTGTAACCAAATTTAAATCATTATCATTTTGTTGTAAAAAGTGTTGTTTTGGCAATTGTAAAACCGATAAAAACTCCGATCCTACCGCATTTAAACTATTACTAGAATTACGACTTTTATTTATTCTTAAAAAACTATCAATAATTTTTCCACACATTAAATATAATACTATTTCACTAGGAGCAGAATCAACAAAATCAGCAGTTACAACACCTTCTTGCAAAATAATGTTATGATTTTCTACCGAATTTTTTAGCATATGCATTTTATTTCGTTCTTTTTTATTAATATGCAAAATTTCTTCTGGCTCAAAAACTGGCCACACCGCCATGCCATAAGTGCCGTTATCGGCTTTTAAATAGCAATAAGGTTGCTCATTGATATTATATTGCTGATATTTTTGTTTAATTTTATCTAACAAAACTTGAGTTTTTTTCGCCAAATCTTCAAGCCCTAATTTATGTTTAAAATCAATGTTTGTGGCAAAATCGTGATAAGTTGAAAGCAACCAAGCATCAATATTGAGAATTTCGGCAACTTGTTGAGCTAATAAATTATAATGATTAAAATGATTATTTTTGCTTCGTTGATACCAACCAAAATTTTGACTAGGTATAATTGGTTGCTTGAGATTAAGAAATATTTTAGGCAAACCAGCAGTAAGATCGTTATTTAAAATCACAAGATTTGGTGTAAAATCAAGAACTGGAATAGTTAAAAAATTATTAACAACGAGTAAAGGCCAAATTTTAAGCTCTTTTTCTAATGCAAGATTTGGCAAATTGATAGTAAAAATCTGCTCTTGTTCTAATTGCCAGTTTGCCATATAAACTTCACCATAACCAGATAGTAAATGCTCCAAAACCGCCAGATTTTCAAGATAATGAATGTTTCTAGAATGATTTTCGGTGATGATTAAAATTTTTGAGTAATGTTGTTGTTGAGAAAAGAATATATCTAGCATTTTGTTAGCCTCAAGCAAACCCTGCTTACTTAAATTATTAAAACCAGCTGGAAAACAATTGGCATCGACAGGAGCAATTTTAAAACTTGATCGACGAACATCAAGCGAACTGTAAAAAATTGCCGGATTATTATGAAATTTTTGTGTAAAAAAATTAAACAAATTATCTTGATTTTTTCTAATAGCAGAGGCAATAATTTGAATAATATTTGACATTTAGCAAATTTTAAAGATTTATATATGTTTTTAAATGATATTTTTTCTTAGTAAAAGCCAAAATAAGCCCAAAGGCAATTCCAGTGGCCAGCATTGAAGAGCCACCATAACTAATAAATGGTAAAGTCATGCCCTTGGTTGGAAACAAGCCTAAACTTACTCCAATATTAACAATTACTTGCATGGTAAATTGCACCATTAAACCGCACAATGAAAGATAAATAAAAAAATCTTTTTCACTTAATGCTTTATAAACTATTCTAGCAATTAAATAAATAAATAACAATATAATAAAAATGCAAAATAAAATACCAAATTCTTCGGCAATAGAAGCGAAAATAAAATCGGTATGCACATCTGGTACAAATTTTTTTACCACTCCATTACCCATTCCTTTACCTAAAAAAGAGCCGTTTTGAAAGGCATCAAGCGATCTTTCAACTTGATAATTTTTTTGACTTGCATCAAGAAAGCGATTGATACGATCTTCAACATGCGGCAAGGTAAGATAAGTAATCACCGAGCCTAAAATAAATAAAATAAACAACGAAAAAACCACAAACAGCGGAATGCCATATAAAAAAAGTTGAGTTGCCCAAATTGCCACAAAAGAAATAATCATACCAAAATCTGGTTGTAAATAAAGCAAGGAAACAAAAATCGCCAGCAAAAAAAATGAGCAAAAATACTGTGTTTTAGCACTATAAACACTTAATTTAGCAAAGCAATAAGAATGAAAAATAATGAAAAAAGTTTTGGCAAATTCGGATGGTTGTAAATTAAAGCCAGCAAAATTAAGCCAACGAGTTGCTCCTTTAATTTTTGAGCCAACCAACAAAACTAACAACAATAAAAATATGGAGCAACCAATGCCTAAAATCGCCAAAAACCTAATTTGCTCTTTTTGCAAAAAAGAAATAACAATCACTAAACACAAAGATAAACAGGCAAAAACTAATTGTTTTTTGATAAAAAACAATCTATCGACATCGATTTTTTTAGCAACCACATGGCTAGAGGTAGTGGTAAAAATTAAACCTAAAGCAATTAAAATAACTACAATAGTGAAATTAATTTTATCTATATCTAACCACCAAGATTTAAAAAAATTAAGGTTTCTTCGATCAAAAAAATTATATTTGTTGCTGGAGTTGTTCATAAAAAATGGTGGGTGGTAGAAGACTCGAACTTCCGACCTTTACGATGTCAACGTAACACTCTAACCAACTGAGCTAACCACCCAAAAAAGAATAACAAAAACTAAATTTTTACTTATCTTATTTAACTTTGCAAGCAAAAATTATAAAAACAAACGATTGGACTATTTATTTATTTTGGTTTTGGCTATTTTTACCTAGTATTTCTTGCACTAGTTTATAAACATTGGTTTTGCCTCTGTGTTTTTTCTCTGTCAAAAAATTTTTCTCATCAGTATTGGTTTCTGTTATTAGATTTTGTGCTCTTTGAATTGCTATTTGGTGATCGTTGTATTTACTTTTCTTACCTGATTCATAAATTTCTTCTTTCATTTTTCCCGAACTTAAGTCGTCTTGATTTATTTGAGTAGCATCAAAATGCACTGTATCGTCAATTATTTTTATATTACCATAATAAAGATAAAGCCAAACCTCAAAACAAGGATTACTGATTATCGGCTGAATTTTATTTTTTTTAGCTTCTTTAATAACTTCATGCAAATTATTATGCCTATCAACATCGCAAACCAGCCAAAAAGAATCTGTTTTAGAGTAATTTTTTAATTTTGAAAGTAACTCTGCCAGTCTCTTTTTTGGAGCAGAAGCGCCATCAAGAGGTGGCAAAATTTTTAATTTAGTGTTTATGTTTTTTAGCTCGTCTCTTATCTTGCCAAAATATTCTGGCTCGGTTATTTTTCCTTCAACCGCGATTACTATAAATTTTTCTGTCGGTCTAGTATTAACTGTTCTTTTGTAATTAATTGCCATTTGCTACTCAAAAAAAGATGAAGAGATAAAAGGCACAACCCCAAATCTGCCTTGCAAATATTGTTTTTCTATATCTAAGCCGTTTTTAGCATCATTAAATTTATATTCTGCAAGAGATTTTATGATGCTATTCATATTTTTATCTTTTTCAACAAACCAAATTTCATCTTTTCGAAGCAAATCTAGGTTTAGTAAATACGAAAGGTGAGTGGTAAAAATTAGTTGACTTTCGTTGTTTTTTGAAGGGCGGAAAAATACTTTGATAAATAGCTTGGCAAGATAGGGGTGCAAGTTATTTTCTAGTTCATCAATTAGCCAAATTTTATTGTTGTGTACATAGAGAATTATTGTTAGATCTAACAATTTGTTGATTCCATCTGATTCTTCTTGTAAAGAAAACTTTTGATCTTTTCTAATTATAAATAGCTGTTTTTGCTTAATTTTATTACCTTCTTTTGCAAAAAGATAACTATCAAAAACAAAGTTCAGCAAATCAGGGTTTTTTATTTTACCATATAAATTTTCAGCTAAAGGCAAATAAAAAGGCAGAAGTTTAATATCTTCTGGCTTATTGATTTCGCTTATTTCTTCTAAAATAATATCACTGATATTTCTATCAAAAAAAGTTAATACCGATCTGATAAAATTTATGAGTTCTTTTTCTGATGTGTTAACAAAAGTAAAATCATCAATGGTGGTTTTGGTGTCAAACAATTTAATAGAATTAAACCAATCAAAAATTTGATCAACAAATTTGATATTATTATCTTTTAATTTATGTAAAAATAATTGTTCTGGGCGAAGCCCTTTTACACAATAATCAAAAAAATGATTGTCGTTTGTTTCGTTTTTGATGATATTTTTAATTTCTTCTTGATGATTTATAATTTGATTTTCTCTTGTAAATATAGTTTTTTCGGCACTTGTGGCAACAATAGATTTTTGATAGAGCCATTCTGCTTTTACTTGTGTTTGATTAATAATAATACCATATCTAAAAACCTTGTCTAGACTTTTAAATTCGTATTCAAATTTGCTATCAGAAGTTTGGCTAAATTTACTTTGATGGCTAGAAATACGGTGATCGGTGATGTCTTTTTTATAACTTGCCACAATATTTTTTGAAAAAATAATGGCTTTTAAAAAATTACTTTTGCCCGAGGCATTGGCTCCATAAATTGCCGTGCCTTTTAAAATAGGAATGTGGCTAGGTTTGCTTCTTATGATATGATCTTTTAGTTTGGTAGATCTAGTATTGGCGGTGTTTAAAAATTCTGTTTCTTTTGTAAAAGATAAAAAATTTTCACAAGTAAAGCGAATAAGCATAGCGAAAAATTATTTTTTTATTAAACCTTATAATTTTGATGATTTTTATTTTATTATGCAACATTTAACTGATGTTTTGCCAAACAAAAATAAGCTATTTTATAAAAAATTTTTACAACCAATGTTGCAAAACCAAGCTACCTTTGCCAACATTTAAAAAGTTGTCCACCGCTTCATAAACATAGTTGTTGGCTTTTTTGACAGCCCAAAGCTCTTTTTCGGGCTTTTTGGCTAAATAACAAGCGATGGCGGTTGCCAAAGTGCAACCAGTGCCGTGGATTTTTTTGGCATTGATTTTTTTGTTAGAAATGATATGAAATTTGTGATCGTTATCTAAAAAAACATTGTGAATTTTGCCGTCGGTAAAATTTAAGTGCCCGCCCTTGACAAGAACAGTTTTGCAACCAAAATTGGTTTTGATTTCAGAGGCCGCTTCTCGCATATCGCTGATGTTTTTGATGTTTATGCCACTTAATACTTTCGCCTCATCAATATTGGGAGTCACCATAAAACACTTGCTGATTAGTTTTAGTTTTAAGTCGTTGATGGCTGATTTATCGAACAAAAGATCGCCAGAAGTGGCGACCATTACAGGGTCGAGTATAATGGGAATTTTTTTAAATTTTTTTA
>CANEUR010000058.1 GCA_947441875.1 Rickettsiales bacterium
AGAAGATTGGCAAAATTTAATGGATTAACCGATGAAAAATTTATCTTGCATTTAAAAGAAAGTGAGTTTAGATTTAATAACAGAAAACAAAATTTATATAAAATTTTGTTGAAAATAATTAGAGAAAATCCTCTCTAAAATTGTCTAGAGCCTAAAATTATATAAAATATGTAACAGATAATTTTATATTAAGTAAAATTACTTTGCAACTACTAATTTCCATTTATTTGATTATTTAAAGATGGGAATAGGTATAAAATCTCTATGTAACAACATAGCAAAAAATTAAAACAAATTACTGATGCAATAGTTCTAACATCCCCTAAATTTTATCTTCAAAAATATTTTGCCTAAATATTGCATTATGAGATGTAATTGGCATTAGAAGCTAGTGCCTATACTAAAGCGAAAATTCTGCACTTGATCGTAAGCAGCTTTTCTTAAAATTTTCGCAAAATCAAGTCTAATTGGTCCCATAGGTGATGCCCAAGCAAAGCTCAAGCCATAAGAAGAGCGAAAATTGCCAGAATTAGCAATTGGCGTGCTATGAATATCGGTTTGTTTTAATACCCCGTTATCAGAAAATAACGAACCATAAATACCTAGTTCTTTTGGTAAACCTAAGGGAAAGCGAAACTCTGCTGTGCCAATATAATACATTTTGCCACCAACTGCTTCGCCATTTTTAGGGCTACCATTTAAATAAGTACGTGGACCTATTCCTGCATATTCAAAACCACGAAAATTATCTCCGCCTAAAAAGAAATTGTTATTGCTTAAAACTGCTTGCCCTAAACCATCTATCAAGCCACTTTTGAAAAGCATTTTGAATATAAAATCGTGATTAAAAGTTGGTTGATAATAACCAGCAAAAAATTCGTGTTTTAATGTTTTGATATTACCGCCAAGACCATTATAAGCTTGTAATAATGAAAAAAAGTAACCACTTTTAGGATCGATTCTGTTGTTGCGTTTATCATATAAAAAACTATGCTCGATGCCAGAATAAATAAAGTTGCCTTGTAAATTTTTGATAGCAAAAGAAGCATTGCTATCGATGTTACCAATATTTTGATTGGTGCGGTTGTAAGTAATTTGATGAGTTAAAAATTCGGTAATAGAATAATTGGCATTAATTTTAAAACCAGAGTTATTTTGATCATAGACTAGAGAGTTTCGTTTATTGATGCGATATTTAAAAACATCAAAACCAACATCAATTGGATGATTAAAAAAATAAGGCTTGGTATAATTGAATTCGGCATTTACTGTGGTAAAAGATTTTTGTAGATTAATGCCAACTTGCCGACCTGTGCCAAATAAATTATTTTCTTTAATACCAGCATTAATATTGAATCTGTTGACCGTTGAATAACCTAAACCCAAGTTTAATTCGCCGGTTTTTTTTTCTTTTACTTTAATTTGCAAAATAACTTTATCGGTATTGTTGATTCTTTGAATATCAAAATCAACTTTTTCAAAAAAACCTAGATTTTCCAACCTTTGTTTGGAGCGATTTAATTTTATGGTGTTGTAAGGATCACCTTCTTTGATTCTGAGTTCGCGAATTATTACTTCGTTGATTGTGCGTGTATTGCCTGTGATGTTGATTTGATCGATATATATTCGAGGGGTTTCGTTGAGTAAAAATTGTAAATTTATTTGATGATTTTTGTAATCTTTTTTAATAATTGGCTCAATATTAGTGAAAGCATAAGAATTTTGTGATAAAATTTCGGTCATTTGAGTGATGGTTTCTTCGATTAAATTAGCATTATAAATATCATTTTCTTTGAATTTAATAACTTTTTGCAAAATGCTAGCATCAAAATTTGGAATTTGATTAACAATTTCAATGTTTTTTAAGTGATAAATTTCACCTTCTTCTAGTAAAAAATTAATAAAAAATTGGCTGTGCTGTTTATCAATTTCGGCAGTTGCTTCAATTATTGTAAAATCGGCATAGCCTTTACTATAATAAAATTTAGTAAGTAGATCTTTGTCGTATTGTAATCTATCTGAATCATAAACATCGGCAGTAGATAAAAACTTCCACCACATAGTTTTTTTAGTTGAAATTTGTTCGGCTAAATCTTTTTTGTTAAAGGATTTATTGCCAATAAAGTAAATATTGTTGATGCTGGTTTTTGGACCTTCGTTAATCTCAAAAATTAATTCGGCTTTGTTGTTTTCTTGTATAACCATTTTTGGCTGAATATGAGCTAAAAATTTACCAGTTTTTAAGTAGAGTTGTTGAATGTTTTTAAGATCTTGTTTTAGTTTATTGATAGAGAAAATGGTTTTCTTTTTTAATATTAATTCGTTGTTTAAAATTTCATCAGAAAGTTTGTTGTTGCCAATAAATTTAATATCGGTGATAAATTGATTTTCTTTGACTTCAATAATAAGTTTATTTTGTTGTAAAAAAATATTAATATCGCTAAATAAATCGAGAATTGCTAATTGTTGTTTTGCAGTATTTATGTCTTGGGTAATATTGAGAGAATGAGAGATTTTATGAGTGTCGATGTGGTTTAAAATTGTGTTAGTTTCAACTCTGTGATTGCCTATAACTTCAATAATAAAAGGCTTGGCAAAAGCAATTGAAACATGAAATAAAAAAACCAAAAAAAAAGTAAGAGTTCTAATAAACATAAACTAAAAATAACTACTCTACTAATTTGGTTAAGAATTTTTTTAAAAAAATCTTAGCAGTTTCGATGTAGCCAAAAACCGCTGGTACCACAACTAAGGTAAGTATGGTAGAAGAGATTAGGCCGCCAATAATTGCCACCCCCATTGAAGTTCGCATAGAGGCTGTTTCGCTAAAACCAATAGCCACAGGTATGGTGCCGGCAATTAGGGCGAAAGAAGTCATTAAGATGGGGCGAAGCCTCATTTTACCAGCAATTATCAGGGCTTCATGGCGAGTTTTGCCAGAGTCAATAAGTTTATTGGTGTAATCGATTAATAAAATTGAGTTTTTGCCAGAAACTCCTACTAACATAAAAATACCGAGCATTGTAAAGATATTTACCGATTCTCCTGCAAAAAACAAAGCATAAAAAGCCCCGCAAAATGCCAAAGGTAGAGCGAGTAAAATAGTAAATGGCACTATAAAAGATTCGTATAAACTAGTTAAAATTAAATAAATAAATACAATAGAAAGTAGTAAAGCCATATTCATAGAGGTTATCATATCTTGCATATTTTCGGAGTCACCAGAAAAGTTATAACGAATATCGGTAGGAATCTTTATTTCGGAATTTGGATTGTTAAATTTTTGCTCTAGATCAGAAATAACATTGCCTAGACCAACTTTATTAGCAAGACTTGCGGTAATTTGAATGTATCTGCCTCTATCTTGCCTATTTATAGTTGCTGGCTCAATGCTTTGGGTAATGGTAGCAATATCGGTTAGTTTGATTAATTTATTATTTAAATTGGCAACATAAATTTTGTGAAAATTTTCTTTGATATCGCGTTGATTTGGTTGTAGTTGAAGCCTAATATTGTATTCGAGACCATTTTGTTTGAGTTTGGTTGGAGTGTAGCCTGCTACATAACCCCTAAGTTCGTTGCCAACATTTTGCGGATTAACTCCAAAAGCCCTTGCTTTGGCATCGTTTACGATAATGGAAAATTCTGTTCTGGTTGCTTTATTGCTGGTATCGAGATCTTTTAAACGAGCATCTTGTTGTAAATATTTAAATAATTTGCTAGTAAAATTTTCAAGTGATTCTTTGTTGCTAGAAATTAAAAATAAATTAAATGGTTGACCTCGAGAAGCTCCCCCAGAAGGATCGAAATCTTTTACCACAGGATTGGCAAATTTAAAATCGACAATTTGCTTACGTAGTTTTTCTTTAAAATCGGTAGTAGAAATTGAACGTTGTTTTTTTGGTTTAAGCTTAATATAAATTTCGCCACGATGATTTTGTTTAGACATTGTGCCACTGCTTATTGCTGAAACAAGAACTTCTGGGTTTTGTTTGATGATTTTATCGATATCAAGAGCCGTTTGGGTGGTTTTGTTGAGGTTGGAATCGGCAGGCAATTCAAGACTTATAGTAATTTCGCCGTTGTCACTTTCTGACATAAAAGTTTTTGGCACTTTACTAAAAGCCACAAGGCTTATTGCTAAAATAACAAAAGTTATGAGTAAAATTTTACCTGGATTATTAATAGAAAAATGCAAAACTTTTGCGTAAAATAACTCTAACTTACCTTCGTTTTGATTATGTTTTTGATGTTTTTTACCAGATAAATAGGCACATAAAACTGGAATAATCGAAATTGCCACTACCAAGCTAATTAGCATAGCAAAAGCAATAGTTAAGCCAAATTGTTTTAAATACTGCCCCACAATACCTTTTAAAAAAGAAATTGGTGTAAAAACCGAAACAACAACCGCTGTTATTGCTACTACCGTCATTAAAATTTCTTGTGAAGAAGAGATGGCGGCTTCTTTGGGGCTTAAGCCACTTTCTATTTTGCGATAAATATTTTCAACCACCACAATGGCATCGTCAACTAATAGCCCAACTGCTAAGCTTAAAGCTAACATGGTAATAACATTAATCGAAAAATCAGCAGAATACATCATGATAAAAGAGCCAATGAGAGTAATAGGTAAAGAAATGGCAGTAATAATGGTTGCGCGAATATTTTTTAAAAAAAACCACACAGTGATAATTGTAAGAATAACCGCAATTATAATAGCTTCGTAAATATCGGCAATATTGCCCCTAATATAAAGACTGGCATCTTTGATGGTGCTGATTTGTATATTATTTTTTGATTGAGTAAAATCTTTAGAGATTTTAGCTACTTGCTGTTTAATGCCATCAACAACAGTAATAATGTTGGCATCGGACTGTCGATAAACATTTAAAAATAAAGATCTTTTACCATCAACAAAAGCTTGTGAAGTGGCTTCTTCTAAAGAATCGGTAACTACACCAAGATTGCTTATTTTTACTGGTACTTCGTTAGAATAAAAACTTATCAACGAATTATTGATTTGTGATAAAGAGTTAAATTCGCTAATGCTACGAAATACTCGTTGTGTTTCTTGGTAATCTTTGGTTCCGATAGAAACATTTTGCCCAGACTGAGTTAATTGTTTGTTGATGTGCAACAAAGATATTTCGTGGTTTTTGAGCTTGTTTTGGTCTAGTAAAATTTGAATTTCTCGTTTTCTTGCTCCAATAATTTCAACCATGCCAACATCGGCGGTTTGTTCTAACTTTGGGCGAATAAAATTATCGGCTAAATCAAATGCTTCAGCTTCTGGCAAGTTAGAAGTAAGAACTACCGTGATTATTGGTTGATCGGCGGGATCGACTCTGCGAATTATTGGTTCTTTGATATCTTCGGGTAGTTTTTCTCTTGCTTGATTGATTTTATCGCGTATTTGCTGTTCGGCATAGCGAATATTGGTGTTGGCATAAAGCTGAACAATGATTTGACTAGTATCTTTTAAGCTTCGCGAAAGTATTTTTTTAATACCAGAAACTGCCGAGATTTCTTCTTCTAGTGGTTTGGTAACTAAGCTTTCAATTTCGGAAGGAGAGGCTCCGCTGTAAGTGGTGCCAACAAAAATTACTGGAATATCGATATCTGGAAATAACTCAACCTGCATTTTTTTGAAGGCAATAAAGCCAACGGTAATGATAGCTATCATGATGCTGGTAATAAAAGCTGGTCTTTTAATAGAGAGTTGAGTGATATTCATAGTTATAGGTTATAAATTTGGCGACTGGCAATTGTTTGTTGTAATTGATAAATAATTTGCCATAAATTAGCTTCTGCCAAAGAAAAATCTTGTTCAAACATTAAAATTTGGTAAGTAGAAGTTCGGCCTTTTTTTAATAATAGTCTTTCTTGGCTTAGTTTATTTTTTTGTATTTGTAAAATATCGAGGGCTAATTTTAAATTTTCTTGTAAAGCAATGCCGTTAATATTTAAATTTTGCCAAGTGTTTTGATATTGAATTTGTTGTTGTTGATATTGATTTTTTTCGGCTAAAATTTGTTGTTCGGCTCCTTCAATAATTTGATTGGTGAGTAAAAAATTAATGGGCATAGAAAATTTAACACCAATATTGCCAGAATCGGCTCTATTATTGCTGTTAATAGAGTTATTAAAAGCTGATGCAACATTAGCTTCGGCAACATTTCTAGCATAAGAAGTGTATAAATTTAGCATTGGTTTTTGATTTTGTTTTTCGATTTCGGCAATGGCAATATTGGCTTGCATTTTATTTTTTTGAGCTAGTAAAAAAGGGTTTTGTGGACTTTGTTTTTGAAGATCGGATTCAAACAGATAATTTTGCAAGCTAGCAATATTTGGCTCTGAGATGTTTTCGAAAACTTCTTGACTATTAATATTGCGTTTTTGATTAAAAATTATTTTTGCTTGATTTAGCTGATTTTGAGCTTGTGATAGATTAAGTTTTTTAGTTTGTACCATGGCTTTTGCTTGTAAAACATCGTTAGTTTCGGCAAGATTCATCTGAGATTTTTTATATAAATAATCAAAAATTTTATTAGCACTAGTTAAGGCTTGCTGTTGAATTTTTACATTTTTTTGACAATAAAATAAATGCCAGTAAGCAATTTCTGCCTCGATTTTTTCTTGCATTGATAAACCAAGAG
>CANEUR010000059.1 GCA_947441875.1 Rickettsiales bacterium
AAAATTGAAAAACCTAAACCGAGTGATTCTGATGAGAATCTTCAAAAGGTTGTTTTTAATTTTGATGAAAGATGTTTTGAAGAATTTAAAAAACAGTGCAGCAAAAATCGATCAACCCTTGCTAAAAATACTTTTTTACAACAATGCCTAACACAAGACGATATAAATAAATTAAGTGGTCAAAGCGGCGATATTCAGCGATTAGATGATGAAATAGTTGCTAGAATTTTTATAGCAATTTTTCATACAGCTGGCTATACAGATAAACATATAGGTATAAGACCATCTAGTCTTATTCCTACGAAAAATGATGATTCATTGGCTAAGGCTAACCAATTTGCTAATGCATGGTTTAAACTACGTGGCACATCAGATAGTGTATCTAATTATATCGCAAATGATTTTGTACAGTCTGATCAAGTCAATATCGATGCTAGGGTTTTTGGTTATAATTGTCAAAATATTCAAGATTTACAAGCAAAACGAGATATTGCTAAGGAACAATTGCAATCGGCACTTGCTTTGCTGAAAGATGTGAAAGATGTTGATGGGAAGACTGATGTTGTAAAACAATCAATATCTAGTTTTATAGAAAAGCTTGAAACATACCCAATAGAAAGCCCAAAAGAAGCACAAATTAAAGAAGCATCAATAGCTTGTGAATATGCTAATCTTGTGAGAGCGACACAATCTTCAAAAGATAATAAACTTGCTGTTTTTATGAAGCCAAAGCTATTTTGTGCAGAAATGAAAGATAAAACACCATGTAAATTAGAAAACTTTAAACAAATGGTGCAAGATGTTGTTAATGCAACACAAAAATCAATTATTACTAAGCATCAAGATGGTTCTTTTTTGCATAGACCGAATGAAGATGCAGCTAACTTAAAGGTTAAGAATCTAGATATTACCTGTCTAGAAAGCTTGCAAGATATTTGTAAAGAGGCTGGTATATTACTTGGAATTCCAAACCTGTTACTCGTAATTCAAGAAAATAGTGCCTGTTATAACATGGATAATAGAAAAACATTACCACAATGTAATGCAACTGTTGGTAGTAATTTTACATCATTAGCATTAGAAGAGACAATGAGAAAAGCAATGAGTGGTATTTTGCAAAAACAGCTGGGTAATGAATGTCTTGTAAGTTTTGTAGTAGGAAATAAGCCAGAAGCAGAATTATGTCGTGTATCCGTTGTTAACAGAGAAATACAACAACAAGAAATAGAGGAAACAGCAAAAAGCACACAGCAAAAAACAGTAGCAAAAAGAAGTGCACAGAAACAAACAGTAGTAACACAAACGAACAAAGAAGTAGGGCAAGCGGCATTGCCTAAAAATCCTGAAGTGGTGGTGGTGGTGGCAACAGCATTAAGCCCAGAGAAAAAAGTAGCAACACAAGAGGAAAAAGGAGCAACACAAACGAACAAAGAAGTAGGGCCAGCGGCATTGCCTAAAAATCCTGAAGTGGTGGCAACAGCATTAAGCCCAGAGGAAGAAGTAGCAACACAAGAGGGAGAGGTAGCAAGAACACAAGAAGTAAAAAAAAGGTCACGCATTACTAAAGAACATAGTTCAATTTTTTCACCGCTAGGCTCAACATTACAAAAAGAAGATCAAGATCGACCCGCCCCCACACAAGAAGAAGATCAAGTTCGACCCGCCCCCAATTGTGGTCTCGTTTGTTGTTATAATTTTGAAAAAGGCTCTGTTAAAAATAGATAGATAATAATTGAATACCAATTCCCATTATTGATTAAAAAAAATGTTGTAAGAAAAAAACAAAACAAATCTTTATAATTTGTGTGAATTTTTTTCTTGCAACAGCTTTTTTTAAAGGTAATTATCGGCAACATTATGCACTCTTAAATAATGTACTTTTTTTTGAGATAGATATTGTGAAACTAGTAAAGTTTTGTCGGAGCGAGATAAGTTATGGGCGGTTTTGATGCTGTCTAAAAAGCTTTTTTGCGAATGTCCAATTAAAATTTCAACTCCTAAATTATGATAAATATCAATTTCTTTTAAAATTTTAATGCACTGCAAGGCATTTTTGCTAAATCCTAAGCCAGGGTCAAAAATAATATTGGTTTTTTTAATACCTTTGGCAACAAGAAAATTTATTTTTTGCAATGCCCAATCAAAAATTTCAGATACTACATTTAAATGAGGGTTAATAATTAAATTTGGATTAGAATGAATGGCTAAATTATGCATCAAAATTATTTGGCATTGATATTTTAGAGCTAAATTGATAATATTTTCGTCAACAAAACCACTCACATCGTTGATAATATCAATTCCCATCGCCAAACACTGCTTTATAGTGCTAAAATGATAAGAATCTAGGCTGATTTTAACATTTTTTTGATGTTGTGAATTAAATTTTGCCACATCATCGATAATTTGTGGCAATATTTTTAAAAGCCTTTCTTGCTCTTGCCATGCCGAAAGCTTTTGAGCATTTGGCTTGGTAGATTCTGCTCCAACATCAATAATACTAGCACCTTCATTAAGCATTTTTTTAAGCTGTTGCAAAGCAAATTGTGGCACATTATGTTTTCCGCCATCAAAAAAAGAATCTGGAGTAAGATTTAAGATGCCAACTATTTTTACCATTTTTTTTCAAATTTTTTTCTGATGAGTACTGCAGAAAGATTTAATAAAATCAAGAAAAACAACAAAACTAAAATTGCTGCTGAGGTTTTTTCGGCAAAGCCTAACTCTTGAGAATCAGACCATAGATAAATTTGTACTGGCAAAACTGTGGCGGGATCGCTAAATTTTTGTGGTATATCGGCAATAAAAGCTACCATACCAATCATGATCAAGGGAGCTGTTTCACCCAATGCTCGAGAAACCGCTAAAATAGTGCCTGTCATAATACCTGGTAATGATAACGGCAACAAATGATGTAAAACTATTTGAACATTAGATGCTCCAAGCCCTAAAGCGGCTTCACGTATATTTTTTGGCACAGTTCTTATGGCATTTCTGGTGGCAATAATAATTATTGGCAATACCAACATAAATAAAGTAAGGCCACCAACCAAGCTAGAAGATCTGGGTAATTTTAGAGTTTGTAAATAAATAATTAAACCAAGCAAGCCATAAATAATAGAAGGAACGGCGACTAAGTTATTTAAACTCACTTCAATAATATTGGTAAAAAGAGTTTTTTTAGCAAATTCTTCTAGATAAAAACCGCAAGCCACCGCCACAGGCATTGCCATTAATAAAAATATCAGCATAGTTAGAAGTGACCCAATCAAGCTAGAAGCGATGCCGGCAATTTCTGGCTCTCGAGAATCACCGTATTGCCAAAATTTCCAATTAAAAGTGGTTTTGATTTGTTGTTTTTCTTGCAATTGTTGTAAGATTTTTTGTTGTAAAGGATTTAGGTTGTGTTGATTGTTATATTTAAAAGCGACATCGAGTTTTGAGCTTGCTGAAAACCAAAATAAAAATTTACTACCAAGTAAGTTTTGATTGTTTTTTATTTCTTTTTTAAGTTCTAAATTGCTAATTTTACTAATTAATTGATAAACAGAATTAATATTAGAAAGATCTGGATTATCTAGTTGGTTAATAAATTGCTCATTTAAAGCATTTTTAATTATTTGTCGATAATCAAGATTTTGTAAGTTTGTTTGGTTGATTAAATTTATTTCTAAGGCTATTTTAGTGCTTAAAAAAGCTTTTTTTGCTTTATTGCCAATCAAGAGAAATAAAATTGCCAAAAACAACACAGCACAAAAAATACAACCTTTGGCTAGTAATAAAAATCTGGCTTCTTTTTGTTTTCTTGTTTGCAAATTTTGATAATTAAACTGCATAAAACTATTCTTTGATAAATTTATTAAGAATTTTTTTCAGCCAATTATCGTTATTTTCAGGGGTTATGCCTTGATATTTTATAAATTCGTTTTGCATAATAGTAAGCATGCCTAAAGTAGTGGTATTGATAATGTTATAAAAATCGGCAGGAATATTGTGTGGCTTAATTGGATAGCCGATTCTGGTATTTTTTTGATAAATTTGTTTTGCCAGTTTATCAATGCCAAGAGTTTGCGAAACTCCACCAATAATAACAATATTTGAGATGATTTCAAGGGAGATTTTTGCTGATTGTAAATTATTTAATAATTTTTCAAATATCTCTTCTAATCTGGCTTGTATGATAGCAGAAAGCTCTAGTCTGGTGGGTAATTTATTAGTAATTTCTTGAAGCATTTCTAGGTTGCGATATTTAATAACCTCTTGTTCTTCTATTGGTGATAAAATAATAGTATTATTGAGAATTTTAATTTTTTCTGCTGTGGTTAAATTAATTCCTAAAATACTAGAAATATCTTTGGTAATATTTAAGCCTCCCAACAAAATGGCAGAGCGATAGCATAGTTTATCGTCGTAAAACAAACAAAAACTAGTTGATTCGCTACCGATATCAATTAGTAAAGTGCCTATGTTAAGTTCGTTTTCTTTTAAACAAGAAAGAGAGTTGGCATAGGCAGAAGAAATATAGTTTTTGATGGATAATTTAGATTTCTTGAAACAATTTTCGATGTTTAAAATAGTGGTTTGTGAAGCGGTAATTACATGAAATTTTGCTAATAACTTTTCGCCACTCATATATCGTGGATTGGCGATAATATTAGAATCGTCGATGCGATATTGCATTGGCATAATATGAATTGGCTCTTTATTATTTTTAAAACAAGAGTTGCGTACTTTGGTAACCAAATTATTTATTGTTTCATTTTGAACCACTTCTTTGTGGATTTTCTCAGAAGCATTTTGATAGCTTGATTTTAATTGGCTTTCATTTAGAGAAACAATCACCTCTTCAATATTGATGCCAGCCATTTTTTCGGCTTCTGTCACGCTATTGGCAATAGTTTTTTGAGCCAATGTTACATCAGAAATTGCTCCTGCTGAAATACCTTTGGCTTCGGTGTGGCTATAGCCCAATATTTCAATAGCATCGATGCCGATATTTGCGATCATGCAAATTAGTTTAGAAGAAGAAAAATCTAGACAACAAACAATTTGACGATTTTTGTAAATATTGCTAGCTATCATAATTATTAAGTTTCGATATTTTGTTCTTCTGTAGCTTCAGAAGTTTCATCGGATTCTTCGTTGTTGGCTATTCTGGCCACCGCTACTACATTTTCGTCTTGAGTTTTAATTAAAGTTACTCCTTGTGAATTTCGACCAACGATTCTTACAGAAGAAATGCTAGTGCGAATTAGAGTGCCTTTGTTAGTTATTAGCATTATCTGATCTTTGCCTTCAACTGCGAAACTTGCCACTACATTGCCGTTTCTTTTTGAAGTGATAATGTTAGTAATTCCCATGCCTCCACGATTAGTTATTCGGTATTCGTAGGCAGATGTTCGTTTGCCAAAGCCATTTTCGGTGATAGTTAAAATAAACTGCTCATTAATTGCCATTTTATAGATAGTTTCTAGGTTTAGTTCGGAGTTAGATATTTTTGGCAGTGGTTTTGGAGATTGCAATAAATCGATACGATTTTGAGTGAGTTGTTGATTAAAAATTAAAGCTTCTTGTAGTTGTAAACGAGTTTCGACATCGATTTTTAAATATTGTTCACGAGTTTCGATTTCTTGGTTGATATGTTTTAAAATAGATAAGGCAATAACTTTATTATCGTTTTCAAGATTTATACCTTTTACCCCAGTAGAATTTCGACTTTGAAAAACTCTTAATTTATCAATCGAAAAACGAATACATTTACCATTGTAGGTAGAAAGTAAAATATCGTCATTATTATTGCATAAAGCTACTCCAATTAAAGCCTGATTTTCTTCGAGTTTCATAGCAATTTTACCGCTAGATCGGATGTCGGTGAATTGATCCATTGAATTTCTGCGTATATCACCATTAGAGGTGGCAAAAACAATGCTTAAATCGGCCCAAGTATTTTCATCTTGCGGTAGAGCTAAAATGGTGCTGATTTTTTCATTTGGCTCAAGTGGTAATAAATTAACTAATGCTCTACCTTTTGTTTGCGGATTGCTGAGGGGTAGTTTATAGGTTTTTAAACGATAAACTTTGCCTTTAGTTGAAAAAAATAAAATTGGAGTATGAGTGTTGGTGGCAAAAATTTCGGTGGTAATATCTTCTTCGCGTACATCGATGGCAGATCTGCCTTTGCCTCCTCTTTTTTGAGTTCGATAAGCATCGAGTGGAACCCTTTTTATATAGCCGTTCATGGTGGCAACTACAACCATTTCTTCTTTTGGAATTAAACTTTCGATATCAACTTCAAATTCGGCATCTTCGATTATTGATTTTCGTGGAGTGGCGAATTCGTTTTTAATATCAAGAAGTTCTTGTTGAACTAAATTCATCATGGCTTGTTTATTAGCTAAAAGATTTAAATATTGACTAATTTCTTTGGTTAATTCTTGGAGTTCGGCATTGATTTTATTCATTTCAAGACCAGTTAATCTGGCAAGACGCATTTCTAAAATTGCTTTTGCCTGTGTTTCGGTAAAATAAAATTGCTGATTTATTACCACATTGCCATTATCTTGCACTAAGTTAATGATATGCTCAATGTTGCCAACTGACCAAGGTTTTGCTAGTAATTTTGCCTTTGCTTCGGCAGTATCGTT
>CANEUR010000060.1 GCA_947441875.1 Rickettsiales bacterium
ATAATCAAGTCTACGATTTAGCTAAAAAACACAAGCCAAAATTAATTGTAGCTGGAATATCTTCTTATCCAAGAATCATTGATTGGCAGAAATTCCGTGATATTGCTAATGAAGTTGGTGCTTTGTTGATGGTTGATATGGCTCATATTGCTGGTTTGGTTGCTTCTGGTTTGTATCCTTCTCCTGTTGGCATTGCCGATATTATCACTTCTACCACTCACAAAACCTTGAGAGGTCCTAGAGGTGGGATTATTATCACTAATAACGAAGATTTGGCAAAAAAAATTAATTCGGCAGTTTTTCCGGGTTTGCAAGGTGGGCCTTTGATGCATGTAATTGCTGGTAAAGCTGTGGCTTTTGGCGAGGCTTTGCAACCTAGTTTTAAAGACTATTCAAAACAAGTTCTGGTAAATGCTAAAGTTTTAGCAGAAACCCTAATAAATAGAGGTTTTAAAATCACCACTGGTGGCACCGATTGTCATTTAATGGTTGCCGATCTTACTCCTTTGCAAAACATTACTGGTAAAGAAGCCGAATTGATTTTAGAAAAAGCAGGGCTTACTTGTAATAAAAATGCTATTCCAAACGATCCTAGAAGCCCTTTTATTACATCTGGTTTACGTTTTGGCACATCCGCTTGTACTACTAGAGGTTTTAAAGAAAAAGAATTTATTATTGTTGGCAATTATATCGCTGATATTTTACATAAATTTACCAATCATGGTTTTGATGAAACACAAGTTTTATGCAGTCAAATTAAAACAGAAGTACAAAATTTATGTGCTAAATTTCCAATTTATTAATAAATTTTGTTTTTAATGCTAAAATCAAGGTCGCCAAATATATTTATAATTAAAAATAGCAATATCATTCTTTGTTTTTGTATTCTTTTATTTTTTTTGGTGCCTCATTATTCTTGGGCGGTAAATACAAGAAATATCAATGTTTATGCAGATCCTAATTTATCATCGGCAATAATTAAAATTGCTCGAGATTTTTCGCAAAAAAATAATGCAACAATTACTGTTAATCTTGATTCTTCAATTGATTTTTTAAACAATCTCGATGAAGAATCGGGTTTTGATGTTTTTATTTCTGCTAATTCTTCCGTTATAGATACTCTAAAACAAAGAGGTTTGGTAGATGTTTATAATATTTTTTATGTTACAAGTGATAAATTAGTTTTAGTTTGCAAAAAAGATGCTATGATCCCTATAAACATGATGAAAAAAAATATTTCTCTGATTGATGCTTTAAAAATTATCGATGATTATCGTCTAAATTTAATTGTAAACCATGTCAATACTTCCGAGGGTTTTTATAGCAAAAAAATACTTAATAGTGTAGATTTCAAAAACTTAAAAGTTTTTGAAAAAATGCCAGAAGATCGTTCTTTGTTAATTCATGATATCGAAGATAATTACGATAGTTATGGTTTAATTTTTTCTAGTAAGTTAGTAAAAAATAACAACTTACGCATTATTGCTAGTGATCAAGAGAGAAGTTATCAGGCTATGGCAATTGTAAGTAATAACATGGATTTATCTAGAGAGTTTTTAAAATTTTTAAAAACTGAAAATGCTAAAAAAATTTTTACCGATAGCGGTTTTATTAATAATTAACTTTTTATGACTAATCACACTTTATTTAATAATTTAAAAATTGGCGATATCACTTTAAATAACCGCATTATAATGGCCCCACTCACTAGAATGCGATCTACACAACCTGGCGATATTGCCAATCAGTTAAATGCTACTTACTATGCGCAAAGAGCTAGTGCTGGTTTGATTATTTCAGAGGCTTCTCAAATTTCTGTCCAAGGAAAGGGTTATCCTGCTACTCCGGGCATTCACTCTTCAGAGCAAATCGAGGGCTGGAAGTTAATTACAAATGAAGTTCATAAAAAAGATGGTAAAATATTTTTACAGTTATGGCATGTTGGGCGAATTTCACATTTTTCTTTGCAGCCAAACAATCAAACACCAGTTGCTCCATCGGCAATACCTGCTAAAAATAGCGGCACCTACACAGTCGATTTTAAGCCAACTCCTATTCTTACTCCAAGGGCTCTAGAACTGCATGAAATAGCCAGTTTAATTGCCGATTATAAACAGGCCGCAATCAATGCTAAAGAAGCTGGTTTTGATGGTGTTGAGTTGCACAGCGCTAACGGTTATTTGCTTGATCAATTTTTACAAGATAATTCTAATGTTCGCACCGATAATTATGGTGGCTCAATTGTTAATAGAGCTAGACTATTACTTGAAATTCTTGATGAAGTTATTAAAGTTTGGGGCAGTGGTAGAGTAGGGGTTAGATTATCACCTTATGGCACTTTTAACGATATGTGCGATAGTGATCCTGTTAAACTTTTTTCTTATGTGATAGAGCAGTTATCGGCAAAAAATATTGCTTACTTGCATTTAATTGAGCCAAGATCCTCAACAGCAGGTGGCTCTGATGCTGTAAATAATTCTGCCCCAAGTGTTGTTAATATTTTTAAAAAACTATGTAAAATGCCAGTAATTTCGGCAGGTGGCTATAATTTAGAGTTGGCAAAACAGGCTCTAGATAATAATTTAGCCGATGCAATAGCTTTTGGTAGATTATTCATTGCTAATCCAGATTTGCCAAGAAGATTTTTAGAAAATACCACACTAAATAATTACGACAGAAAAACATTTTACGGTGGTGGTGAAAAAGGCTATATCGATTACCCGTTTTTAGATTAATTTATGTTAAATTTGCAGCCAAAAAAAGTGAAAGAAAAAGCCAAAAAAACAGCCTTTTCTTTATTAGAGTTATCAGTAGTTATTTTAATTATTGGCATTTTAATTACTGGAGTAATGAAGGGCGGTTCTTTAATTTCTTCTTCTCGACTTAATTCGGCTCGATCTCTTACTGCCAGATCTCCTGTGGGCGAAATAAACGGTTTAACCGCTTGGTACGAAACCACCTCTTTGCAATCTTTTGGCAAAAGAGTGCCCGGAGGATCTGGTGCCACGCCTACTCCTAAGGCTAGAATTTCGGCAGTACAATTAACAGATTCTAGAAGAGATCAAGATCGAATTGAAATTTGGCGAGATGTTAGTCCAAAATGCATAAATAATTATTCTATAGCAAATACTTCAACAGTAGATTCAGCAGTAGCTCAAACAACTGATTATATCAATACTTGCAATGCTTTATCGCAAGCAACTATTGCTAATCGACCCTACTATAGTTTATCTGGTATAAATAGTTTGCCCTCGGTAAGTTTTGAAAATGGCAATAACTTATTGCTTGATGCTTTTAAAGATGGAAATATTTCGGTTGCAACCAAATTTGTAGTTTTTAATGTTGATGCTAAGCCTGCTTCTGGCAACACTGCAACTATCTTAAATAATAATCCAGCATTAAATGAACAAAGAATATTAATTGATCCTACAAATATTTCACTTAATAATGGAGTAAGTAGTAATGTAAATATTCAAACACCTTATACTATTAAAAACACTTATATTTTAGGGGTGATTTTTGCTGGAGCGAATTCATATTATAAAATAAATAACGGCACATTAACAATATTAAATCTCGGAATAAATACTACATCTGGTCTTACTGTTGGTGGTGCAAATTTTGTTGGTAAAATTTCTGAAATAATAGTTTTTAACCGTATGTTAAAAGAAAGCGAAATGACCGAAATATTTAATTATCTAGGTAAAAAATATAAAGTACAGGTTTTATAATAGCATTTAATTTTATTTGAATTAATGCTAAATTTTTTTATCAAAACTACTTGCTATCTTAAAAATTATTATTTAATATTTTAAAACTAATATCGATTATAATGCTTTTATATTACTAATTTATTTTAATTTTTTACTTTTCACCACAAAGTATCTTATGTTTTATTTTCTTGTTGTAAGGTTAGCTTTGCCTTGCCTTCTGTTATGCTTTATTTCTGCTTTATGTGTTGTTGGCTATGCTAACGAAACACCTAGCAATGCTGTTGCCAATTCTTCTGCAACTTTGGTTGGCTCTTCTGCTAATGGCACTGTTGTTGTTGATGTTGCTACTCCAAATGCTAATGGCTTATCTTATAATCAATACCAAAAATTTGATGTTGGCTCGGCTGGTTTAATTCTTAATAATTTTGCTGGCAACAAAACCGATGTTTCCAACACTCAATTAGCTGGTCTGATTAATATCAATCCCAATTTACAGCAAAATCAAGAAGCAAAAATTATTCTTAACGAAGTAGTTTCAAATAATCCTTCAAATTTTACTGGTTACCTTGAGGTTGCAGGTAAAAAAGCCGAAATAATTATTGTTAATCCTAATGGTATCAATTTTTCTTCTGCTGGATTTATTAATACCAATAAACTTACTGCAGTGGTTGGTTCAGTTATGCCAAACGATAATAATTGGCAATTTGATTTATCGCAAAATAATAATGTTGCACCAAGTTTGTTTGTTGAAAAAAATGGCATCGATCTAGAAACAGTTGATGTTACTAATTTTATTGCTAATAAAATAGCTATTAATGCTAATGTTTATGCTGGTGAAAATGAATTTTTTATAAAATCAGGCAACGGTCTTTATGATTATCAAACTCAACAAATAAATTCAGCTACTCAACAACAATTACCGCAACAAATAGCTATTGATGTGGCAAATTTTGCTCAAATTCAAGCAGGCAATATTTATTTAATTACTACCCAAAGCAATTCCCAAATAAATCAGCAAGGTAGTTTATTAGCAAATAAAGATGTTGTTTTGCAAGCCGAAAATATTAATAATAAAAATATTGTTGCCGATTTTGGTAATATTCATATTGTTGCCAAAAATTTACAAAATACTGGGTTTTTATATGCTAAAAATCAAAAAATTAACCTTGATTTACAAAATTTTAATAATCAAGGTTCAGTAATAGCTAAAACTCAGGCAAATTTTACAATAAAAAATGATTTTTCCCATGATGCTTTAGCTCAAATAAATACCCAAGAACTATTTTTAAATACCAACAATCTTAATAATATGGGCAGTATTTTTGGCGAAAATCTTAAACTTGTCGCTAATAAAATCAACAATCAAAGCCATATTTTTGCAAATAAAAATATATTTTTACAAACAGATTATTTTGATAATTTTGGTAATGTGATGGCAAAAAATAATTTGCATATTGAAGCAAAAAATTTACTGAACAGGCAAGATATTTCAAGTAAAAACGGCTTTATTTTAGCAAATATCATAACCAATAAACACAATATTGTTTCTGCCGAAAATCTCGATTTAATTGTGAATAACTTGCAAAATCACAAATTAATTTCTGCCAACAAACTTAACATTACTGCTCAAAACATTAAAAATAATGCTAATTTAGAGGCTGTTGATGGTTTAAATGTTAAATTTTCTTTACCTCAAAATATTACTAAATGGCAAAATTTACTAAATGATGATGTTCCTTATTCGTTGCAAGGCAATATTGTTTCTGCCGGTTCTATTACTATTAATAGTGATGATGGTTTGTTAAATAATGCTAAAATTTTGGCAAATAATAATATCGATGTTAATGTTGCTCTTGATGTTATTAACAATTCCTCAATTGTTGCCAATTCATTAGCTATCAAAACTGCAAAAGATGTGCAAAATAATAACGAAATATTGTTAAATCAAAATCTATCAATTACAGCAAGCTCTCTTACAAATAAACAAAAAATTCTTACTGAATCGGCAAATTTAAATATTCAAAATATTTTTAATTATTCCAAACTTTTGGTGGCAAATAATTTAAATATTAGCTCTAATAATTTAATCAATTGGCAAATTATTGAGGTTGGTAAAGATGTTAATTTATTATTAAGAAACAATTTTATTAACCAACCAAATGCCTTATTTTATGCTGGTGGTAATGCTAATTTTTTGGTGGGTAATTTGCTACATAATCAAAGTAATGCCATTATTTATGCTAATGGCAATTTGGGTATACAAAAAGATGTTAATAAAAACAATACTAATGTGTTAGAAAATGGTTTTGCCACCATCGAAGCTGGGCAAAATATAAGTATTTATGCGAATGTAGTTAATAATCGTGGCATCGATTACGATGCAGATCCTAATGGTTTTTATGGCTATAATGTGCTTTATCAAGTTCCTCAAAATGCTAGAGGTAATGGTTTTATGGCTTTAATGTTTAAAGATATTCCTGTAAGCACCCTTAAAACCAAACAGTCTAAAATAACCGCTGGGGCTAATTTATTTATCAATAATGGTGTGATTAATAATTATTCTAGCTCTATTACCGCCAAAAATAATATTGTTTTTAATAATTCTTCTTTTAATAATCAAACATCTTCTGTTTTGGTAACAAATTTAAAAAATACTTATGGCAAATATTGGCATACTAAAAGTTGCATAGGTGGTAGATGGAAATGTAAAACCTATTATCACCAAGCCGATGAAACTACAACTTCTTCTGCTTTGGTTTTGTCGCAAGATATAGCAAATATAAAGGCGGGCAACAATATTACCATTAACAATGCTGGCTATATTAATAATGGTTATTTAAATAATTCACTTGGTTTAAAGACAGTAATAGCAACCTCTAAGCATAATAAAGCTTTGGTTG
>CANEUR010000061.1 GCA_947441875.1 Rickettsiales bacterium
AATTCCCCCATGTTAAAATTCCATGGCGAAAGTATAGCAAATCAGTTTGGTTCCAGCTTGACTATAAATTCCCCCATGTTAAAATTTTTATACCTGAAACATTAAGAATACAATCGTTCCAGCTTGACTATAAATTCCCCCATGTTAAAATAAACAAAGGTGGCAATGGATCTTGCAATCTGTTCCAGCTTGACTATAAATTCCCCCATGTTAAAATAATTGGTAGATAATTATTTTGCAAAGATCCGTTCCAGCTTGACTATAAATTCCCCCATGTTAAAATTTAATTAACAATTAAAAATAAAAACATATGAGTTCCAGCTTGACTATAAATTCCCCCATGTTAAAATTTTAATAACAAAAAAAGAACTTACAAATTTGTTCCAGCTTGACTATAAATTCCCCCATGTTAAAATAGGAGCTGGTGGGAGCCTTGTAAAATAAGGCTCCCAAGATGTTTTAAATTGAAAAAAAATGAAGTTTTTTTACTAAAAAAGTTCATATTGTGTTGGATTTTTTGGTGATTTTTTATTTGCTTTGCCGTTAAAAGTGATCATATTTTCGTATTGTTTGTCGGTAAATTTTAAAATATGCACTTTTCCTAATTCTGGCACTAGTTTTTCAACATATTTAATATATTTTTCGGCCAACTCTGTGCCGTTGCAAAATTTTTGATAAACCGAAAATTGTGCCATTTCAAAACCCAAATCAAGCAACGCATTACGAAATTTTGTTGCTGATTGTCGTTGTTTTTTGGTGGTTACTGGTAAATCAAATAATACTTGAATCCACAATATTTTATAAGATGAAATTGAGTTAAACATAAATTATTAAAATCTACTGTCTTCTTTCAAAATATTTTAAAAGAAGACAGATTAAATTTCAAGCTCAAATTCTAATGGTAAAATTGGCAATTCTAATAAATCTTTTTTTTGCCCAAGGCTATCAACAAAAGATTGGCAAAGCCTAATTAATGAATTGGCAAGACTAGTTTTTTCGTTGTTTACTGTTGTAACTTCTATTTGCAAAACCCCACTTAAAATTTTTTTATGATCGGCGGTTAGCTCGCTAATTTGCGGTGTTTGTTGCGATATTTTTTTTACCATAAAATCAACAATTGGCCGATAAGGCTCCATTAAATCATCAACCAAGCAAAAAGCATTTTCCATATTGCTATGATGAATGCCAATTGCAGGAGTAAGGCCACAAGAAAAAACCGCCCTGCTTGCGCTAGAGCGCAAAATGGTGTAGCCATAATTTAACAAAGAATTGATGCCAACATTAGAATAATCTCGGCGAAAGTTTTTATCAAATAATTTTTGCCAATATTTTTTGGCCGCTTGGGCTTCGATGTTGTAAGGGTCGCCAGAAGTTACTTTTTTAGCTAACAATAACAATTGTTGCTCTTGTTCTTTTGTAAAAAATGACAAAATTTTGGCTTGATTAGTGATTTTTGCTTTTACAATAGTTTGCCAAAGCCTTTTATTTAGAGGCTTGGTGGTGGCTATTTGTAAATTAATTTTTTGTTTGTGTAAATAATGCGGATTGGTTGGGTAAAAAATGCCAGACGGAGCATAATTTTTGCCTAAAACTAAAATTATTGTGCCGTTTTCGAGTAGTTCGTTTAGTAAATTAGTGCTTAATGTGGCTCCTGTGCCGTTTAAAATTAAAATATCAATATCAGATAAAGCAATTTGAGATTTAAGAACTTTATCAATTTGCACTTGCATAAAGCCTCGATGAAGCGAGATAAAAGCTAGACGATCGGCAATTTCTATTACTCTTCCCATTTTTATTATTCTTTAAAAATTGGCCCGTTGTCAAAAACTTTACCAGATGGTGAAACAAAGAGTTTGGTAAGTTTTGAATCTTTAAAGTCACTGAAAGTTAATCTTATTTGTTTTTTATAGTCTTTGCTTGCCTCATTGTGTAAGTAAAGAATGATTCTGTTTGATGAAGGAGCTAATTGAGCAATATTTGCAATAATTTTACTATTTTTATTATTAAAACTAATACTATCTCCTTTATAAAGTTTGCAAATAAGTTTTGCAGCGGGATGTGGTTTTGGTATATTTTTTCTAGCATTGTTAAGATTTGTTGGACAAATAACTGCAAAATTAAAATCATCAGAAACCCAAAAATCATTTTCATTTTTAAAATCATCAAAATTTTTGCACATTGTACGACCATTTTTATTTTTCAAAAAATCAAGAAATTGTTCATATTTTTCTACAGAAAAAGATTTTAAAAGATCTTTATATTTTTTACTCGTTTCTTTGTATTTTAAAATTGTAAAAAATTCGAAATTTTTTTTTGGTAATTGCCAAATTTCAATATGACTATTATCACTCGCTACTCCTTTTTTATGAGTAATGCATTCTATTTCCTTAAGATTATTTTTATTCAAACAATTTTGGTTATGAGTAATAATATTTATTCTATTCTCCGGCTTTAGTATTCTTATGCTTCTAATTTTTTTATTATTTATTTGATAATTAGCTAAAACTATTTTTATTTGCTGCTTATCTTTTTCATATCCTGTTAATTTTGCCAATAAATCATTTTTTATTTTTTGATCTCTAATTTTTTCGATTTCTTGGAATGTAAGTGTTGAAAATTTTTTTCTATAAACCACATTATAATCTTTTTCTTTTATTTTCTCTGGAGTATGGAGAATTCCATAATTGGTTTCGTCGTGTAGTTTTACATTTTTGTTGTGATCGATTTTGTGTGAAACGATTATTTTGTCAATTATTTCTTTAACATCTTGGCGAAATGAATTCCAGTGGTTGGGTAGTTGTATTTCTAGCTTGTTTATATCAAAATTTTTAGCATTATCTCGAGAAATTTTTTGTAGCAGTTTTTGATCGGTTAGGGCTATGCAAACAGCATCAATAGCATGATGGCGATGATCTTGGCGATTTTTTTTGCCAGAATTTTGCTTGCCAGAATTTTGATTTTGTGAAGATTCGCTACTAAAAACTTCGCCTGTTTCTGGATCGAAATCTGGTTTGTTTAATACAGAATTTAGCCCCCAATTATGGCGTAAAATTGCAGTAACTTTGCCGTTGCCAATTTTGATGTTGTCTTTTTGACAAATTTGTTGCAAATATTGCTTGGCAACCCTAGAAATATAACGAGTATCATTAAGCTGGCTGGCTAAAAAAGAGTTTTGATCGGCAAATTTTTTCATTGCCTCAGGCTCAAATCGCCATCTTTTATGCTTTGGCATTGTTTTGGTGCGTTGTAAAATTTCTGGGTAATTGTAGCTTGCAGAAGATTCAAAAGCTTCAAAAGGCGAGCGGTTGCCCTTAAAAGCATTGGCAGATTTGGAAGAGATGGTTTTATTGGCAATGGAATCGTCTAGAGTTTGTGAAAATGGCAAAATATGCTCAATTTCAAATTCGGCAGAAAAAAGTTTTTCAATAGAAATTGTTTTGCCAGAATACGGGCATTGACGATTATTAACATCTTTAAAATCAAGCTCTTTCCATAGTTTATATCTTAAACGATTTTCATAATTATCTGGTATGTTGTTTTCGGCTAAAATTTGCTTGGCTTCTTTGTTTTCTTTTTCGTTTGCATTTTGTTGTTTTTCGGTTTGTTTTTTTTGTTGCTTGGTTTGTTTTAATTCTCGAGCTAGCTCCACATAAATTTGGGCAGGTTTGCCGTGGTTTTTGATGATGTCGTTTACTACTTTTCGAATTTGATTTAAAGCAACATGCACTGTGGGATTGGCGATTTTGCCATAATCTTGCTCTTCTTGTGAGGC
This sequence comes from Rickettsiales bacterium, assembly GCA_947441875.1. Classification (GTDB taxonomy): domain Bacteria; phylum Pseudomonadota; class Alphaproteobacteria; order Rickettsiales; family UBA1997; genus CAILUF01. The sequence goes on from CANEUR010000061.1 coordinate 3,773, forward strand.
AGATTTTGTTTTAACTTCAACCACCGAAGTAGGAATGGCAGAGGCATAATAGGGTAAAAAATCGGCTTCGCCGTTGCCATAATTTTCGTTGCTGTGGCTGATTCCTAAAAATTTTAGCGCTTCATCGTATCGGCAATTTTGTGCTTGCATTGCTTCGCAAAGTTGTTGTAAAATTTCTTTACACATACTGCCAATGCCGGTGTTTTGAAAGTTGTTAATAGTGAGTTTGCTTAAATTTTTTGCCTGTTCTGGCAAAACTTGCCATTCGTTTAGAGCTTTATTTTCGATTTTTTCTTCTGCATCTTCTTCGAGTAAAAATTCGACAATTTCATCTTGTTTGGCAAGTGAAAATTGTTGCCATAAATTGCCAAAATATTTTTCGTTGGCAAGCAAGTTTAAAGTTGGGTTGGCTTGTAAATCGAGCCTTCTTTCGCTTTCAAGATTAAATTCGTAATCGTGCTGATAGCTGGTTTCTTTGGTGTTGAGTTCTTTTTTTAAAACAGAAAATTTTACTGGTGATTTTTGCGAATTTAATTTATTAACAAGTTTTTGTTTTTGTTCCAAAGAAAGCTCAATTTGTTCTCTTGTGGCAATGTTTTTTAGTTTTAAATTATTAACTTCTGATAAAATTCGAAACAAACAATAGCTAGGCATTGCCAAATAAGCCCTTGACAAGCTTTTATTGGAGTTTTTTTCAAGCAAATCTACTGCCCATTGTGGTAGTTGTTTTTCTTTTAACTTGTGAATGTTTAAAAATCGACAGAAGCCTTTATCTTGGGCTTTTAATTTTCTTTGAAAAAAAATAATGCTTTCGATTTTTTGCCAACTTTCTTCGCTAATATTGTGGTGCGGTTGTTGAAATTTTTTGATGGTTAAAAATTCTTGTAAATACATTTCTCGAGTGGGATACAAAACATCGTAATCTGCCAAAGCTCTAGCATTTAGGCCTTGATTTAAGCGATGTTTAAACAAATATTCGCCAAGAGTTTGGCAATTGTTTTTGGCAATTTCTGATTGCAAATTATCTCTTTTTTCTTGATCAGAAATTTTATCGATAGCTTTTTTATTTTTTGTTTCTTCTTCTGTTGCCGAGGCATTGTTAATAATTTCTTTGCGGTTGCTTTTAAAACCTCTTCTTTGAGCTAAATGAAAAATGGCTCTGCCTAATTCAAAAGGTAAAATTACTTCGGCAATAGCTTTGGCTCTTAAACTATAAGGCTCGAGTAATTCGATTTTTTTACACTCAACTTGATTGCTAGGCATTAGGTTGTTGGCTATTAAAAAGTTTAGTAGAGTTTTTTTTCTTGATAAAGTTCGATCTCTTCTTTTTCTCATTCCTCTAGCAATTCTTCGAGCAACTGCTAATGGCTCCTTACTTTTAGCATCACGGCTATCTGAAAAAATACGCACTCCTGCATTAATAATTTTTTGCGGAATATTTTCGTGGTTTATTTCAAGAAGGGCAAAACCAATAGAGTTGGTGCCTAAATCTAGCCCGAGTCGGTAATTTTTCATTTTTTGATTAAAAAAATAGTTGCTTAAATAAAAAAGACATTTTAAAATTAAAAATACCAGTGTCAAAATGTTTTTTTCTTTAAAAAAACTAGTTAAATTGGGGAATTTATAGTCAAGCTGGTAACAAGAAGATTTTTTGATTTTATTATCAAAACTTACTTCACAAAATTAGGCAAGAGGGTTCGCCCTCTTGCTTTGATGTTTCTTTCTGTATTTGTTGTTTTAAATAATTTTTCTTAAAATATTGTAAAAAACTTTTTTTAAGTAACTGTTGTATTCCAAATTTGTTTTAATTTTTTGCTATTAAAAGTCTTGCTTATCTTAATTTTTAGCCTAAAATTTTGCCTAAATAAATTTAATTCACAATATTTTTTATGCTCGATTTTGAAACCTACGATCTCATTAAAATTTTACACATTGTTTCGGTTATTTCGTGGTTGGCGGCCCTGCTTTATTTGCCGAGAATTTTTGTTTATCATTGTCGGGTTGCCTTTAACTCTGAAAGTTGCCAGCTTTTTCAAGAGATGGAAAAAAAGCTCTTCCGCTACATCGCCACTCCTGCTATGGTTTTAACCTTGCTTTTTGGCTTTTACTTGGCTTTACAAATTGGTTTTGAAGGCAGTATTTGGTTGCATATAAAAATTGTTTTGGTGTTTTTACTGGTGGGGTTTCATTTTCATTTAAATATTTATCGCAAAAAATTTGCCTCGGGCAAAAATAATAAAACACACAAATTTTTTCGCCTGATAAACGAAGTGCCAACCGTGCTGATGCTTATCATTGTTGCCTTGGTAGTGCTAAAACCTTTTTGAGAGTACATAATGGGAATGTTGCATCACTAATTTATTTTACTTTAAGTGATGCAACAGTCCCATAATTCGATTATAATTTTTATCACAGCAAATTTTAAAACTTATTGACTAAAAAAATATTTTAAGAAATAATATTGATGCCTAAAATTAGGTTTAATAAAACAATAATTATTTAGTTTAATATGCAACAAAACAGACAAAATTGGTATTGTATTAAATTTGATGTTCCAAAAAATAAAAATATCACTGCCTTAGAATTTTCACAAAAAATGAATTCCTTTTTAGAGCAAATTAATGAATTTAATCACTCAATAGTTAATGGAATAGATGATACATACACAG
>CANEUR010000062.1 GCA_947441875.1 Rickettsiales bacterium
GTTTTGCAGAGTCCATTCTTTAGGATGCGAACCATATTCAAGAGCGGCATTTTCGGCCGGTAAGCCAAAAGCATCAAAACCCATTGGATGCAAAACATTAAAGCCTAGTTGTTTTTTATGCCTCGCTACCACATCACCGATAGTGTAATTTCGTAAGTGCCCCATATGAATTTTGCCAGAAGGATAGGGAAACATTTCAAGAACATAATATTTGGGAGCATTTTTTTGCAGATTAAAGCAAAAAACCTGCTCTTTTTGCCAAATTTCTTGCCACTTTTTTTCGATGATTTGATGATTAAACATAAGCTAAATATAGTTTTTAGCAAAATTTTAAAGTATATTTTTAATTTTGCAATAGCGCCTTAAAATAAATCATTGACAATTATATTTTTTAAAATAAAAATTATTAGATTAAATTATACCAATTCCCATCTTTAAATAATTAAATAACAAAATAGTTTTCATTTTAAATTTAGTTTTAAAACCAAAGGTTTATCTAGATAAATCAAGGTTTTAAACTAAAAATTAAAACAAATTAATTATGCAACAGCCCATTCAAAACCAACAAAACAAAATGGTAAAATATTTTGGCAAAACTAGTAATATTTTATAATTTGAAAAAAATATTTTGCAATTATAAAAATAAATAATAAAATTAAATACTAATTCTTTATTTTAGTTTTTATTAATTTAATTTTATAATCTTATATTATGCTAGATTTGTTTAATTTATTAAACCTTTGTTCTAATACTAATGCTTCACTAACTACAGTAGCAACTACTGATGCTTTGCCAACTACATTAGCAACTACTGATGCTTTGCCAACTACAGCAGCAACTACTGATGCTTTGCCAACTACAATAAATTTGCAAGATATTATAAACACACGAGCAGAATTGCAAAGAAGACCAAGAAGAAAATCTCAAAAACAAGAGCTAGACCCCATGGAAGAATTGATTAGGAGATGGGAAAGGCAAGAACCAACACAAGAACATCTCCAATTAAGCGAATCGAATATACAAGTAGTGAGGATATGGCAAGAATCGATGAAATCAGCAAGACAAGCAAGCAGAGAAAAAGATCGTAAATTTATTTCTTTTATTACATCATTAAGCAATGAAATTAATTCTTTTATTCCACAAATAAAAGAAGATCAATCATTTGATATTCTGCGTATTGTTGCAAAAATGAATGATAAGTTAAACAGCAAAATAAATGAATCAAAGCCTTCGGCTACTCCGATACAGCCTTCAACTACTCCGATTCGTAATGAGCATATTTATAATAGATTACAAGAATATGATAAGGTGTTAGATATAATAAAAAATCAGGAGCAAATTATAGATAAACAAGAGGTTGCTACATTGATAGTAGATTATACAAAAGCTATTTTTTTGCAATATACCAAACACGACGACAACACAGAAAGCATCATGTCACAAGAAACAGCAATAGATTATGTAATAAAAGAATTTATGAGTAGTATAAAACAAAAAACTTCAACTCAATCAACACCTCTAAATCAACCAAATGGAGTATTAGGTAATCCAAGTAGTAGTCGTAGAACAATTCATAGCCTCTAACAAATTTAACCTGTTATTTAAGAGTTGCAACCATTCTTAAATAACAGACCAAGCATCTATTCCTAAAGAATATTTTGGTTTAGTTTTTGGCATAGCAAAAATATTACGATATAAAATACGATAAGTGTTGTTATACCAATGAGGCACAACCAAATAATTTTCTAATAAATATTTATCGAGTTGCCTACATAACTTGATAAGTTCTTTTTTATCGTTAGCAACAGCTATTTTTTCAACCAAATTATCTACTAATTTATCTTGCAGGCCTAATAAATTTCGACCTCCTTTTATGTTGCTTTGCGAAGAGTGAAAATAACTATAAAGCTCGGCTCCTGGTAATGTGCTTTGTGGAAAAACACTAACCACAACATCAAAATTAAAATTATTCAGCATTTGTTGATATTGATTTTCTTCAACAAATTTAATTTTAGTGGCAATGCCCAGCCTTTTTAGGTTATTCGCAAAAGAAGCTACCACCATTTCAAAAGCTTTGCTATCTATTAAAAACTCAATAATCACTGGTTGTGAGTTAGTATCTAACAATTGATTTTTAACAATCTTGTAGCCAGAATTTTTTAAAATTTCTTGAGCTTGCAATAAGTTGTTTCTATTAAATCCATCGGCACTGCCACTTGGCAAGAAAAAATTTTCATAACCAAAATTGGAATTCGGAAAAAAACTAGTGGTTTTTTGATAAGAGCCATAAAAAATGTGCTGTTGTAACCATAAAAAATCAAAAGCATAATTTAAAGCCTTTCTTAAACCAACATTTTGAAATTTTGGTTTGCGTAAATTAAGCACAAAAGCTTGCATCGGAGCTGGTAAATTATGCTGTATTTCGGTTTTGATAATATTGCTATTTTTTGGTAAATTATAGGCAGTTGCCCAATTTCTAGCGATATTTTCTTGGCGAAAATCGTATTTTTGGGCTTTAAAAGCCTCAATTAACACATTATTATCGCGGTAATAATCAAACCAAATAGTCTCAAAATTATATCGCCCCTTATTAACTGGCAGATTTTTTGCCCAATAATTATGATTTTTCTCATAAACAATATGATAATTAGGCTTGATTGCTTTTATTTTATAAGGCCCCGAGCCAACTGGTGGTTGTAAAGTGGTTTGCGAAAAATTATGTTGCTCATAATAATGTTTTGGCAAAACTGGTAAAGAAGCTATAAATAAAGCTAAATCACGATGATGATTTGGTTGAAAAAAAAATTTTATATGATGTTTGTTAATAATACTTACTTTTGTTATTTGTTTTAAGTGCATTTGATATATGGGATGCCCATATTTTTGCAGGGTTTCAAAAGTAAACAAAACATCAGAAGTAGTAATTGGAAAATCATCATGAAAGTAGGCATTTTTATTTAGTTTAAACTCAATGCTATTTTGATTTAACTGTATTTCTTCAGCAACCAAACCATATCGAACCCCTAACTCATCTTCACTAGCCTCGGTTAAAGTATCGTAAAGATAAGATAAACCCTCGGCAGGAGATCCTTTTAGTAAAAAAGGATTAAGAGAGTTAAAGCCTCCTTCTGTAGCAAATTTAATTGTTCCGCCTTGTTTAGAAAGTGGGTTAACATAATTAAAATTAGTAAAATTGGCAGAATATTTTGGTTTTTCAAACAAGCTTAAATAATAAGAAAAGCCAGCATATGATTTGCCAACAAAACTAATAAATATTAGCAAAAAACAGAAACTAAATTTTATTGTTTGTAATATCAAGTAGGGCATTGGCAAAAGATTTAGCGTTAAATTCTTGTAGATCAGAAATTTTTTCACCTACTCCAACAGCAAAAATTGGTTTGCCAAAATCATTTGCCAAAGCAACTGCAATACCGCCTCTTGATGTGCCATCGAGTTTGGTAATAATTAGGCCGTCGATACCAATAGTTTTATGAAAAGTTTCGGTTTGAGTTTTAGCATTTTGCCCATTGGTAGCATCTATTACCAACAAATTACAGTGCGGAGCTGTGGCATCAAGTTTTTTTAGAACTATATTGATCTTCTTTAGCTCATCCATTAGGTTTTGTTTGTTGTGTAACCTGCCCGCAGTATCAATTAACAAAACATCGATTTTTTGTTTTTGAGCTAAATCAAAAGCTCTATAGGCAACCGAAGCAGGATCTTCTTGCTCTTTCAGTGGCAATACTAACTGGCAACCTGCCCTAGCTGCCCAAGTAGAAAGTTGCGCAGTGGCTGCTGCTCTAAAAGTATCACAGGCCGCAATTAAAACTGATTTTTGTTGTTTTTTTAAGTTGTAAGCTATTTTACCAATAGTGGTAGTTTTACCAACTCCATTTATGCCGTTAAAAACCAATACTTGAGTAGATTGAAGATTATGAATAGGCAATGGTTTTTGGCATTTTAATAAAATATTTTCAATTTCGCAAGCAAGAAAAGTTTTTATTTCTTTAATGGTGAGATTTTTTTCAAATTTTTGTGATTTCAGTTTTTGAGTGATCTGTTTAGCAACCTCGGTGCCAAGATCGTTGATGATTAAAATATCTTCTAACTCTTGCAAAGTTTCATTATTGAGTTTTTTATGAGTAAAAATTTGGCTTACAAAAGTAGAAATTTTTTGTGAGCTATTTTTTAACTGATCGCCAAGCTTTGATTTAGCAAAAATATTTAGAAATGACATAAAAAGTTTTTTATAAAACTATTACAGTAATAGTTTCGTTAATTTCACGAAAAGAAAATTTTGAGACCATTGCACCACTAATTTATTTTAATTTTTTGCTATGTTTTCACGTAAGAAATTTTACCTATTTTTAGCCTCATATTAAGCATATTAAGCTAAAAATAGGTAAGGTTTATACCAAAAATGGCAAATAAAATATAATATAATTAGTGATACAACAGTTCCATTTTAAGTTAATTAGTTAAAATAACAATAAATTTATTGAAAAAATCAATTTCAAGATTTAAAATTTATTCTTTATTATTTTTTTAGTCAATTAATTATGGCAGAATCTAAATCGATTTGGCAAAATATCTATGTTTATTTGTTAGTTATTTTTTTAAGCATTATTAATGTTAATAACATTAAAATCGCTGGTTTTAACTATTTTTTTCCGCTACTTGAAGTAATTTCTATTTTCTATTTTGCAGTTTTTTGCAATATTTTTGGTTTTATTTTTATTTTTATTGTAGGTATTTGGCAAGACTCTATCAACAACATTAACTTAGGGGTTTCTTCTTTTTCCTATATCATTATTGTGAAAATTTTTCTTACCATCAATAATAGAGTTCTGTTAAAAGAAAATTTTCTGCAAATTTGGCATCAATTTGCCTTTTTCTGCTTTTTATTTTTATTATTAAAATGGCTTATAATATCTTTATTAAACGCTAGTTTTCTATCAATTAAACCAATTCTTATTCAAACGTTAATTTCAATTTTTGCTTATGCTTTTATGCATAAATTTTTTGATTTCTTCCTTGAAAAAATTCAGTAACAAAAATTTATGCTTCGAGACATTAGAAAAAACAAAATATTTAATCGCCGAGTATTTATTTTAGGCATTGGTCAATCTATTCTTACCTCTTTTTTATTATTAAGACTAGGTTATTTACAAATTTGGAAACACAATCAATACAGCATTCAAGCCGATAGTAATCGCATTAGAGCCTTAATAAACCCTGCTCCAAGGGGTATTATTTTTGATCGTCATGGTCTGCCTCTTACCAAAAATGAAAGCAATTTTCGCTTGTTAGTTTATTTAGGTAAAAAACATAATATTAATCAAACTATCGATAACTTATCTGAAATTTTAGATCTTACCGAACAACAAAAACAAAGCTTTTATAATAAAATCAAATCTGGTAAAAGAAAAAATGTTGTTTCACTTATCGATAATTTAAACTGGCACGATCTTGCTAAAATCGAAAGCAACTCTCATTTATTGCCAGCCATTTCAATTGAAAGTGGTATTATTAGAAAATATCCTTATCCTTATGAAACCGCTCATTTTTTAGGCTATGTTTCGTTACCTTCTGAAAAACAAATTGAAAAATTACCCATCAACAATCTTAGTGCCGAAAATAATAAAAACCTATTTATGCATCCAGATTTCCGCATCGGATCTTTTGGAATCGAAAAAACTTTCGACACTGCTTTACGCGGTGAATATGGCACAAAATATGTCGAGGTTAATGTTCATGAAGTTCCGCTTCGCACCCTCGATTATAAGCAATATAACGAAGGTTCAAGAATTAATCTTACTATAAATTTTGGTTTGCAAAAATTTGTAACCGACAGAATAAAAAACGATACTGCTTCGGCGGTGGTCATTGATGTAAAAACAGGCGAAATTTTAGCTTATGCCTCTTCACCATCTTTTGATCCAAATAATTTTGTAGAAGGAGTTTCAAAAGAATATTGGCAACAACTCACCTCCGATCCTAAAAAACCACTCAATAACAAGCCTATTTCGGCACTTTATGCCCCCGGATCTACCTTTAAACTAATGGTTGCGTTGGCAGCCCTTGAAAATGGCTACAACCCAGATAACTATGTTTTTTGCAACGGCTCTTATCAACTAGGTAAACGCACTTTTCACTGCTGGAAAGAAGGTGGGCATGGCTCTCTTAATTTGACTGATGCCATTATGCACTCTTGCAACACTTATTTTTTTACCCTTGCTAATCAAATTGGTTACGAAAAAATTGTGGCGATGGCAAAAAAATTTGGTTATGGCGAAAAGTTCGATATTAGTTTAAGCGGTGTCAAAGCTGGATTACTTCCTAATGAAGATTGGAAACAAAAAGTTTTTAAACAACCTTGGGTAAAAGGCGATACTCTAAACACAGCCATAGGACAAGGAAATGTTTTAGCAA
>CANEUR010000063.1 GCA_947441875.1 Rickettsiales bacterium
AATCAAAAATAAATTGTTGTTGAGCTGCAGAAATTTCGTTTAATAAATTTTTTCCTTTTAGAAACAAACAATAACCATCGGAATTCAAAAATTTTGTCACATAAGTAAGTAATTTTGGCAAAGGAGCAAAAGCTCGCGAAACTATCACATCAAAATTTTTTATCGCCACATTTTCTAGAAACGATTGATGTACAAAAACTTTTTCTTGCGAAAAAGAACGAGATTTTTTTAAAAATTCTGCCTTGCGAAAAGACTTTTCTATTAAGTGCATTTCTTTTGCTCCTAAAATAGACAGTACCAAACCTGGTAAACCGCAACCCGAACCAAAATCGGCAAATATTTGATTTTTATTTTCAATTAAAGAAAATAATTGTGCAGAATCAAGAATGTGTCGATGCCAAATATTATTTATTGTTGATTTACCAATAAAATTAAAATTTTGATTTTCTTGCAAAATAGTTTCAACATATTTTGATAAAGATTGTTCTTGCTTGTTGCTAATAGAACAAATTGTTTTTATTTGTGCTAAAACTTGGTTTTTTTCCTCTTGGTTTATTATTAAGAAATCATTCATTGAAATTATTTACAAAAAAATTATTAAAAAATTGTTTGAAAATTGTAATTATATTTTTTAAAATTATAAAAACAACTTATTTAACAAGCAACAAAACCTATGAAAATTACCAATACAGTTAAAAAAATTCTTGCCCACTACGAAACCGATAATGCTGGCACCAAAACAAATATTGCTAAAATTTTAATGGCAGGCAAGCTTGCTGGCACAGGTAAAATGGTTATCTTGCCTGTCGATCAAGGGTTTGAGCATGGTCCAGATCGTAGTTTTGCTATTAATCCAGAGGCTTACGATCCGCACTATCATTATAAACTAGCTATCGATGCTTCGCTTAATGCTTATGCTGCTCCGTTAGGCATGCTTGAAGCTGGTGCCGACACTTTTGCTGGTGCAATTCCTACTATTTTAAAAGTTAATTCATCAAATTCTCTTTACAATGGGGGCACCGCTCCGCACCAAGCTAGTACTTCTTCGGTGAAAGATGCTTTAAGGCTTGGCTGTAGTGCTATTGGTTTTACTATTTATCCTGGTTCTGATGCTGCTTTTGATATGTTTGAAGAAATCAAAGAAATGTCTTATGAGGCAAAATCTTATGGCTTAGCTACTGTTATTTGGTCTTATCCAAGAGGTGGCGATTTATCAAAAATCGGCGAAACTGCTATCGATATTTGTGCTTATGCCACTCATATTGCGGCTTTGCTTGGTGCTCATATTATTAAAGTTAAGCCACCAACCGAAGCTTTAGAAAATATTGATAACATCAAAGTTTATGAAAAACTTAAAATACCAGTTAAAACTCTACAACAAAGGGTTTCTCATGTTCTAAAATCTGCTTTTAATCATAAACGCATTGTGGTATTTTCTGGTGGTAATGTAAAAAGTGAAGCCGATGTTTACAGCGAAATCCGAGAAATTTATCAAGGTGGGGCAAATGGCTCTATTATTGGCAGAAATGTTTTTCAAAGGCCAAAAAAAGAGGCTTTAACAATGCTAGAAAATATTATTAAAATATATCAAGGTAAGTTTTAACATGACAATTACAACCGATATTGTAGTTATAGGAGCTGGTCCTTCTGGTTTATTTACTGTATTTCAGGCCGGAATGTTAAAAATGAAGTGCCATGTTATTGATTCTCTTGAGGTTATCGGTGGTCAATGCACTGCTCTTTATCCAGAAAAACCTATTTACGACATCCCTGCGCATCCTAAAGTTTTAGCAAGTGAACTTATCGAATTGCTCGAGGCTCAAGCCAATCCTTTTGCACCTGTTTATCATCTTAATCAACAAGTTCAAGCCATTTCGCAAAACCCTAATCAAACCTTTAATGTAAGAACTTCCGCTGGCAATAACATCACTTGTAAAGCTATTGTTATTGCTGCTGGTTGTGGTGCTTTTGGTCCAAATAGGCCACCACTTTCTAATCTTGCTTCTTACGAACAAAAATCAGTGTTTTATGCTGTAAAAAATAAAGCAACATTTACCAATAAAAAAGTAGTGATTGCAGGTGGGGGCGATTCTGCTGTTGATTGGGCAATTAATTTAGTTGATGTTGCGAAAAAAGTTATGTTAGTGCATCGCCGAGATAAATTTCGTTGTGCTCCAGATAGCACTGATAAACTCGAAAAATTAGTTAAACAAGGCAAAATTAATTTAATCACTCCTTATCAATTGCATTCTTTACAAGGTGAAAATGGTATTTTAAAAGAGGTGAGTGTTATTGATTTTTCACAAAACATTTTAACTCTAGAGGCCGATTATTTATTGCCTTTTTTTGGTCTAGCAATGGAGCTTGGGCCAATAGTAAAATGGGGTTTAAATTTAACCAAAAATCATATTACAGTTAATCAATCCAATATGCAAACCTCGCAACCTGGCATTTATGCTGTTGGCGATATTGCTTATTATCCTTCTAAATTAAAATTGATTCTTACTAGCTTTGCCGAAACTGCTTCTGCTTGTCACGATATTTTTAAAATCGTTTTTCCAGATCAGGTGTTTCACTTTGAATACTCAACTAGTAAAGGTGTTAATTAATGTTTTCAAGTTTAGAGTTTTTTTTAGCTTTTCGCTACTTAAAAGCTAAAAGATCCGAAGGTTTTATTTCGGTAATTGCAATTTTTTCTTTTTTAGGTATTACTATTGGAGTTGCCACTCTTATTATTGTAATGTCGGTTATGAATGGCTTTCGTTTTGAATTGGTGCAACGAATTTTAGGTATTAATTCGCATCTTAGTATTACAAGCAAACAACCTATTGAAAATTACCACGAAATTATCGCTAATATAAACCAAAATATTAAGCAAATTATCTATGCAAATCCTATTGTCGAAAGCCAAGCAATGCTAATTTCTGGTAGCCAAAACCAAGGTGTATTAATTAAAGGCATCAAAGAACCAGATTTATCTTATAAACAACTAATTGTCAATAATATTATTTCTGGCAACATTGCCAGTATTAACAATAAAAATAAAATTATTATCGGCTCTACTTTAGCTCAAAATCTTAATTTAACTGTTGGTGATAGTTTAAAGCTGGTTTCCGCCGAAACAAATTCTACTATTATTGGCACTATTCCTCGCATTAAAACTTATCAAATCGGGGCAGTTTTTAATAGTGGTCTTTTTGAATACGATTCTAGCACTATTTTTATCAACTTTGAAATGGCACAAATACATTTTAAATCGCCTAATTCTGCTACTAGCATCGAAGTTTTTAGTAATAATTTAAACAATCTAGCTAACACAAAACATAGTCTTGTAAAATTTTTATCTCAAACCAATCCAAGCCTTGTTGTTTCTGATTGGCAAGATGCTAATGCTAGTTTTATTGAAGCCTTAAAAATTGAAAGCACAGTAATGTTTTTAATTCTTACTCTAATTATTTTAGTGGCAGTATTTAACTTAATTTCCAGCATGATTATGCTAGTCAACGACAAGAAAAAAAACATCGCTTTGCTTCGCACTATCGGTTTTAGTAAAAAAAATATTCTTAATATTTTTATGATTTGTGGCTCAACCATTGGTTTTTTAGGCACTTTTTTTGGAGTATTGCTTGGAGTGGTTTTTAGTGCTAACATCAATAACATTAAACTTTGGCTCGAGTCGGCAACTAATAGCAATTTATTTAATCCTGCTATTTATTTTTTATCTAATTTACCTTCTAAAATATTTATCAGCGATGTTATAACAATCACTGCTATGTCTTTGATATTTTCTTTTTTAGCCACTTTATATCCTGCTTATAAAGCTAGCAAATCTCAACCAGCCGAAATTTTACGCTATGAATAATACCCGCTATGTAAAATTATGATCAACTAATTATGGCATTAATTTATCATAGAAAAAACAATGCAAGTAAAAAAAATTTATTTTTGGTAATGTTATCAATTTTTTTAGCTTCTGTTGCTTATGGTTTGTTGTTGGTTTTTATTTCTATTAGACTAGAGCATAACATTAAAAATACTTTTTTTATATCTTTATCTGCAATTTTTCAAATTGGAGCTGGAGTTATTTTTGCGCAATTTTTACCAAGATTTGCTAAAAAATTTGGTTTGGTTAAGAGTATTATTATAAGCACAAGCATAACCTGTATTGCTTCTCTTTGTTTATATAAATTTATTTCATTTTATTTATGGTTAGTGATTATTTATTTTCTCGGAACCTCTTTATTTAATACCGCAGTTACTAGAAATACCCTAATGATAAACCTTGCCACGCCATCGCAAAGAGCCTTTATTATTGCTTTAGCCTCAACTTTAGTTTCGTGCGGTAATGCTTTTGGCCCTGTGTTATTGAATTTATTTAATTGGCAAGATAATTTTTTTACCTTTATTATAATAGCTAATATTTTTTTAGTTTCTGGTTTTATTTTAATAAAAGTAAAAACAGAAGAAATCAAGATTATCGAACAAAACAATGCAAGTTTTTATAAATATATCATTAATTCACCAAAAATTATGTTTTCTGGTTTTTCTTATAGTTTTATTCTCACCGCATGCACTAGTTTTGCAATTGTTTATGCATTAAAAATTGGCATAGAGCCAAAAAAAGCATCTCTACTACTTTCAGCATTTTTATTTGGCACCATTTTTCATTTGCCGATTAGTTATCTTTGTTATTTTATAAAACCTCGATTTTTAATGATTCTTGGAGCTATTCTTTCTTTATTTTGCATTATTTATATTTTTATCTTTCTCGATAACAATAATATTTTTTGGTTATTTTTTTGTTTATTTGTAAGTTTATCGTTAATGAAACTACCAACAGTTGTTTTGATGAATGAGCAATATAAAAACAACGAACGTTTAGTAGCTAATATTGCTTTTAATAAAATTACTTTAATTGGCAGTATATCGGGGCTTGTTTCTTTGGGTATTTTAAGTTTAATTTATCCAAAAAATGGGCTATGGATTGCCTCTGGCTCTATATTATTATTATTTTTAATTTTTTGTCTTGAAAATTATATTTATAAACTCTATTATAAAAAATTGTTTTTTCTTCGTTATTAATTTTTAAACTTCATTCACAATAAATATGAACTCTTGCCCTAAATCAAAAACTTGCTGTTTTACTAAAATTTACAAAAAAATTTTTGACAAAAAAATAAAGTTGTTCATTTATTGCTCGGTGAAGTTATTAACAAAGAATTAACATTCGGTTTATATATATTTTATATTAATTTTAAATTTTAAGTAATTATGCCAATAGCTTCAGATCTACAACCTTCAATTCAATTTATAATAGGGACTAACAGGAGATCGTAAAAATAACATATATTTTAGAGAAATAGAAATACAAATATCATTGACAGAAGCTATGATAAAAAATCAAAATTCTAAAATTCCTGGCTTAGAACATTTACGTCCTGACAAAAGAGATTCTTTATATAGATTCTCGTTAGATAATGAATTGAAACTTGAAGAAATGCAAAAAGATCAACAAGATCAACAAGATATAAAAAAAGCAGTACTTCATAAAGATATAAAAAAAGTAGTACTTCATATTTGTGGTCATCATACACCAAGAGAAAAAAAATCTCAAAATAGTGGATTTGGCTTTAGAACTGATCATGAAGGTGGTTTTTATAACACTGACGAAATTACTTCAGCATTAGCATCTTTCTTAAATCTATTTCCAGACCTTCAAGATTTGCATGTTGTTTTACATAGTTGCAAAACATCCACATCTATTAATTCTGATGAGGCTTTTAATGGTTCTACAATGCTAGATATAATTTCTTCACTTGAATCACAATTGCAACAAGAGAGCATGGAGATTTCCATTTATGGTGTAGAACACAAGATGAGTGAATCTAGGAAAGGATATCAATTATGGTTACAAAAGGAGAACAAGAGCAGAACACAAGTCAAAAACCCCCAATTTAAAAAGATTGTTGCTACATTAACTAAACAAGAGGAAGATGAGTTACCGGCGGATTTACCTTCTACCCCAGAAAAATCTTCTGAAGCAGGAGATCAGGGAGATTCACCATCTAGTAGAGCGGGGTGGCCAACAACAAAAAAAAACAGATCTGGATTTGAAAAAAAATAAGTAATAAAAATCAAAAAAGACACTATATATTTTTAATTTTTTGTCTTGGAAATTATATTTATAAGCTTTATTGGCACTGTTGAATCCCTTTTTAAAAAATAGTGAAATAATTGTTGCACTATAATAGCTACAAAGCTATAATTTGTATAGCTTTGTAGCTATTATAATTGTATCTTTTAATACAATTATTAGGGCAATTA
>CANEUR010000064.1 GCA_947441875.1 Rickettsiales bacterium
AAAAAAGGAAGAAGCAAAAAATATGGGCTTAAAGTTTGAGCTAAACACAGATGAATCAAATAATATTTTTATTAAAAATTGCTACAAATCAGATTCATCATTCAGCGAATCCTGTCAAGCCTCTTGTGGTGTAGAAAAAAAATGTACATTATGTAATGCAATGAAAATTGTTAATCCACAATTCAACTTAGCAGAAATCCCCAATGCTAACATTGGAACAACTCAAAACGACTACTACACTTGCATAGAACCAAACGAAATATCTAAAGCAATTGCAGGCAGTTACAATATTACCGTAGCAGTGAAAAATGAAAAAGATATCATCAATTATATTGATTTAATTCTTACTCCAATACTTGATTTACTTTATTCTAACAAAAAAGACTGCTTAATACCGATAGATAACGAATCTTTATTAAAAAATCATCCTACTGCTTGTGACACACCAAATGATAAAAATACAAATTGCAAGAAATATACCATCACTCCTCAATACTGTAAAAAAAATAGCGGTCTATGTAATGGCAAAAGTTACAATAAATCAAATCAAGAGGAAGATTCATATCCATCAACAATATACAAGCAAATGGATATCGAAATTACTAGAAATGCTGATGATAAAATTACCAATAGCGAAATTAAACCTATTAAAGATGTTACATCTAAATCGCAATGTCGACCTATCAAAACTGGTGAAATAGAAAGGATTTATGAAATTATTTTAAACAATAATAGTTTTTCAAATGCAGTGCGTATGTCTACTGTTTTAATGGTGATGTTTTACGCAATCAGTTATTTAATGGGGGTAAGCAAATTAAATCAAGTAGAAATGCTTAACCGAATGTTTAAAATAGGTATTGTAGGTTTATTTTTAGATCCGCAATCAGGCTGGATGTGGTTTAACAATTTAATTATTCAACCCTTTAATGATGGGGCTGATTATTTATCGTTTTTATTTGCCTCAGTTTTAGAACCAAATGACTCAACAGATTTCACAACAGCTCTAGCAAAGGGCGATTACAGTAATAGATCTGTATTATTTTCAACTTCTAACGATATTGTTAATTTATTTTTACAAGACGAAACTTGGAAAAAAATCGGAGCTTTATTCTTTTTTTCACTGTTTGGCCCTTTGTATGTTGCTGGCATTATTTATGTGATTTATATGTATGTTTTTGTGGTTGCAAATGTATTATTGGTTTATGTGGTTGCAAAATTGTTGATGGGAGTGTTGTTTTTAGTGGGGCCTATTTTTATTGCTTTTTTCTTATTTGAAAAAACTAAAGATTATTTTAATAAATGGATAAAGAGTATTTTAAGCTATGCCTTTCAACAATTTTTTGTGATCTTCGCTTTAAACTTTTTTAATATGCTAATCTATCATCTGATAAAACTTGTTTTAGGTTTTAAAGTATGCTGGGACGAAGTATGGACAATAGACTTAGGCTTAATGACCTTTACCTTGCTCGAATTTTGGACACCTTACACCGAACCTTTTGTAACCAGAACTGGTAATAATCCAAGCTTGCATCAGTCAGCCCCAAGCTTTAGTAGTATTTTGTGCTTATATGTCATTGTACATATTATGAAAACTTTTATGCCACAAATAGCTCAGCTTGCCAATATAATAGTAGATGGAGTGTCCTCCGCTACTGATGCAGCTGGTAATATCAGTGGAGCAATGAAGGCAATGTATCAAGCAGCAAAAAACTATGTTTTAAAATCTACTCCTGCCAAAATTATCATAAGAGGAGCAAAATCAGCTGCCTATAAGGCCCTAGATAAAACCTTAGGCATTGGTCCTGAGGCCGAAAAGAGAAAAGAAAAAACTATGAAACACAGAAAAGATATGCTAGAAGATAGAGACAAAATAAGCGCCCAAACCAACAAAGCATTTGAAAAATTTAAAAACGATAATGCTGTTAAAATTGCCAGTGGCGAATTGAGTAAAGAAATGTTACGCGGAGCAAGAGAACAAATTTTAAAAGAACAAGCAAAAGAAGTGCAGATAGAAAGAGGTTTAAAACTGATGAAGGTAAGCAAATCACAATACAACAGAGCTCAAGGGAAAGAAAAAGAAAAAATGACAGCAAGAGCACTAAAAAAAGCAGAAAAAGCAAATTTTAGCTCCGATAAATATTTAAATCAAAAAGGCATCACTTTACAAGAGCTAAAAGCACATTCTTCATTGGCTGGCATTGCCTTTACCGGCTTTAAAGAAGGCGCACACAGAGGCGGAACCATCAATAAAAGCTTAACAGAAAAAAACAACAATATGTCAAGGCGTAATTATAAGGTTTCACAACTGCAGTTTAACAGAGGTTTGCAAAATCTTGACCCAGCACAGCAAAGACAAGCCATGACAGCAGTAGCTGCCAACAACAAACAAAATATAAGAAGTAATACTATTTTTGAAGCTTCACAAGGCTTACAAGGTAGAGCTGGTAACTTGGCTGGTATGGTCGGCGGTAGGGTTGGCATGGGAATTGGCCATGCTATATCCAATAATTGGCTTAAAAAAATATCTAAAGAACATTTTAACAAATCTTATGCACAATTTTCTAGCCCTGGTTACAATTTAGCTTCAAATACCACTGCTCGAGGAATAGCTACAGAAACATTTATGTCTGCCTTTGGAGAGCCAGCACAAAGATTTGCTGGTGGTTTAATGGGTGCCACATCTGCAGTTATATCAACTCCTCCAGTAACAGTTGGTTTAAACATGGCCGCTGCAACTGGTGGTGCTATTGTTGGCGCTACTGCTGGTGCTGTTCGTGGTGCTGGCGTTGGTGCTTTTCGTGGTGCTGTTCGTGGTGTTGGCGTTGGTGGTGGCATTGGTGGTGGCGTTGGTGCTGGCGTTGGTGCTGTCGTTGGTGCTGCTGGTGGTGCTGTCGCTGGTGCTGGCGTTGGTGCTGTTCGTGGTTCTAGCATGCTTTATAACATAACAAATGATCAACTCACAAAAAAAATCATTAAAAATACAATAAGAGAACCAGATAAGAAAAAACAACCATATACTAGTGCAGAAGATGATATTCCTCATCCAACAGCATCATCAACAAGAGTGAACTTGCCGCCAGATATAGCGGCAGAACAATTACAAGAAAAATTGCAAGCAACACCTGTATCAGATCCGGTCGACCGAACTCCATCAGATCAGGTCGACCGAACTCAATTAGATCCAGTCGACCGAACTCCATCAGATCCAGTCTACAAAACAGATCATGCAAGAGAAGACGATTCTGAAAAAGATTAATCATAAATATTGCATTATGAGATACGATGGGAATTGGTATTATATTTTACTTTACTTTTTTTTGATGCTAATTAAAATTTTTATCTTTAAATCGAATGTTACGCAAATACAACAGTACCTTAAAACTATCACCAAATTTTTAAACCAAAACTATGTTTAACGACAAAAACCAAATTATCGCCACTTTACAATTAATTCGCTCCGAAAAAATTGGGGCCATTACTTTTTTTAAACTACTTAACAAGTATAAAAATCCACAAAATATTGTGACAAATCTACAAAGTAGTCAGAATAATTTTAACCTCATTCCTACTCATCTTGCTCTTGAAGAATATCAAAAAACCATCGATAGTGGGGCAGAATTCATTACATATTCTAACCCTCTCTATCCAGAATTGTTGCAACAAATAACAGATAAACCGCCACTAATTACCGTTTTAGGCAACATCGATTTATTAAAAAAACCTAAAATTAGCATTGTTGGCCCGCGTAATGCTTCTTTCAATGGCACAAATCATGCCAAACAATTTGCCAAAGTTTTAGGCAATAATGGTTTTGTCTGTGTTTCTGGTTTAGCAAACGGAGTTGATACCGCAACTCATAAAGCATCAATCCTTTCTGGCACTATAGCCGTTTTACCTTCTGGCATTAACATTATTTATCCTGCCGAAAATAAATCTTTATATCACGAAATCATTAAGTATGGCTTGCTAATTTCAGAATTTGCCAATAATTTTACTCCAAAATCTTATAGCTTTATTCAGAGAAACCGCATCATTTCTGGGCTATCACTTGCCACTATTGTTGCCGAAGCTGGCATTTCTTCTGGCAGTTTACTTACTGCACGCTTTGCTCTTGAACAAAATCGAGAAGTTTTTGCTGTGCCAGGGTCCATCTCTGATCCTCGATATTACGGCACTAATCAACTAATTAAACAAGGTGCTAATATTTTAACTTCTATCAACGATGTTTTAACTAATTTTAACATTGCCAACACTAAACAACAAGAGTCGCCAGCCAAAAATACAAGCTTTACCTACCTTGATAACGAGTTAAAGCAACAAATTTTAAATTATCTTAACTTCGATCCCATCAGTCTTGATGCTTTAGTAAAAGTGTTCAAAGTTCCCATTCAAAAATTTAATGTTGCAATTTCTGAACTCGAAATGGCTGATAAAATTAAAATTGAATACAACAAAATTAGCAAGATATAATGCCAATGTTGTAGCAACAGTGCTATTATTACTATTCTTTTCTGGTAGAGCTAGCATAATAAATGCCAAGCAATTTTACTTCTTGCGAAAAAAAGCCTAGTTCTTCTAGTGCTAATCGAACATTGTTTTGTTGTGGATGCCCGTTAATGCTAATAAAAAATCGAGCCTGCTTTGAAACTCCTCCCGGAATATAGCTTTCAAGTTTCACAATACCCACATTATTAGTGGCAAAACCTCCCAAAGCTTTATAAAGTGCCCCAGAAATATTGCGAATGGTAAAAAATAACGAGGTAATAGTAGGCTTTGCAACAAAATCAATTTCTGGTTGAGTTTTAGCAATAACAATAAAAATGGTGATGTTTTGATCTTTAGCATCTTGAATATTTTCTGCTAATAATTGTAAATTATATTTTTGAATAGCAAAATGAGAACAAATAGCTCCTAGATTTTTTTGCCCAGTTTGTTGATGATGTAAAAAAACCATCTCGGCAGCAACTGCAGTATTAATGTTTTCTTGTTTTTCTATTTTTCGTTCTTGTAAAAAATTTTGACATTGCATTAAAGCTTGTGGATGAGAAATCACTTTAGTGATATCAACAATGCTAGATCCTCTCGATCCTGCCAATTGATGATTAACAACAAAAAAATGCTCAGCAATAATATTTAATTGATACTTTTGCAATAAATGGTGAATTTCAGCAACTCTACCAGCATAAGAATTTTCAAGAGGCACTAAACCATAATGCACTTCATTGTTTTGAACTGCTAAAAAAACTTCTTCAAATGTTGAGTAATTTTTAGTGGCAAGTTGTGGGTAAAATTGCAAGCAAGCCAAGTTTGAGTTGGCTCCAGCAATACCTTGAAAAGCTATTTTCATGGTAAAATTAGTTGTTGTCCGGGTTGTAATGTTAAAAATTGTTTTTCTTGGATATTTTGCTGTTGTAAGGCTTGTTTTAAATCAGAGGCTGGGTCAAAAAAATTATCGGAAGCCATAGGAAAAGTTTCAAAATGCATAGCCACAGCTTGTTTTGCTTGCAATTGTTGCATGGCAACCACTGCCTCTTTTGGGCTAGTGTGATGCTTACTCATAAAACTTTCTGGCTTGTAGGCTCCGATTGGTAAAAAAGCCAAATCAAAGCCATTAAATTGCTTGCCAGCATCGAAAAAATGATTATCAAAACCTGTATCGCCAGCAAAATAAATTTTTACTAACTGCTCATTGTTAAGTTTTGCTTGCATAGCAAAAGCACCCCATAAAGTAGCATTATTGCCAAATAAATATCGTTTTGACCAATGTTTTGCAGGTAAGAAACTAATTTGCAAGTTTTGATTAAACATAAAAGACTGCCCCCAATCAAGCTCTGTGCAGTTTAGTTGTAAATTTTTTAGATGATTTAAAAAATAACACATACCTAAGCCTACAAAAAAATGTGGGTTAGAATGTTTTTTCAGTTGTTTTACAGTTGGTAAATCAAGATGATCGTAATGTGAATGGCTAATTAGCACTGCATCAATTTTTGGTAAATCGTCAAAATTAATACCAGGTTTTTTGGCTCTTTTTGGCCCAGCAAAACTTATGGGGCTTGCTCTATCAGACCAAATAGGATCGGTTAAAATATTTAACCCAGCAAACTGAATAAGAAAAGTAGAATGCCCCACAAAAGTGCTAATAATTTGGTGGTTATCAACTTTTTTTTCTGGAATAATAGTTTTAACCTCAATTTCTTGCTGTG
>CANEUR010000065.1 GCA_947441875.1 Rickettsiales bacterium
AAATAAACCAGAAATAAAGCTTGGTTTACTTTTAGGTAAATAATTATTTTTATAAAAAAAGGCAAAAATCATGATAAAAAATAATAATATTCCTTCTAAAAATGCCTCATAAAGCTGGCTGGGATGCCTTGGTAAATTATCAGAATAAGGAAAAATAACACCAATTAAACCATTGCTTGCTCTACCATATAATTCGCCATTAATAAAATTAGCGACTCTGCCAAAAAATAAGCCAACAGGAGCGATTACCGCTAATCTATCGAAAAGCCAAAAGCAAGAGATTTTATAGATTTTACTAAAATAAAACATAGCAAAAACAGAACCAATTAAACCACCATGAAAAGACATGCCACCTTGCCAAACTTTTAAAATATCAGCAGGATTTTGCCAATAATGTTGTGGTTGATAAAATAAAACATAACCTAATCGCCCACCTAAAACAATACCAACAATAGCAAAAACTAGCCAATTTTCATAGGCTTTTTCACTAAGTATTGAGTTTTTATTACAATATTTTAGCCAATAATTAGCACTTAATAAACCAAAAATATAAGCCAAAGAATACCAGCGCAGCTCTAAATCAAAACCAAAGGATGTAAAAGTAAAAAAAACTGGATTTAAGTTGTGAATATAAATAAACATTTAGCCTAAAGGTTGTTGTTTTTCATTAAAAGCTTTTGAACCACAAAAATATGCCCAAGTGCCTTTTAAAGCTTGGGAAGTTTGCTTGTTGATATTGTTGGTAAATAAATATTGTTTTAAACATAAAATAGCAAATTTTAATAACATTCTTACAGCTCTTAATTTAGCTATTGTTTTGCCCCAAATTTTTTCGGTGTAATAAAGTTTAGACCAGCCGAAGCGATGCCAATAGGTTCGCTCAATTTCTGCCAAGCTAATATTACTAGATTGCGAACCTAAATGTAAAATTTTTGCCTTTTTAATAATGGCTGTTTTATAGCCTTTTTTCACTACTCTTTTACAAATTTCATTGTCTTCGCAGTAAAGAAAAAAACCTTCATCAAAAAAACCAACTTTTTGTATAACTTGCATATTAAGAAACATGCCAGCGCCAGTGATAAATTGATTTAATACATATTTTTCGCTGATTTGCTTGCTTGGTTTTTTATTTTTTTTCAAACAAATACCATTATCTACTAAATTGTTATTTTGTATTTTAGCATTATAAACAACAGGTCCTGCAATGGCTATTTGGCTATTTTCTTGCATTATTTGTAGACAAAGTAAAATATCAGCCTCAGAAATGTAGGCATCTGGGTTTAGCAATAAAGCATATTTAGTTTTTGTTTGTTGCAAAGCAATGTTATTTGCTCGAGCATAACCAATATTTTGAGGTAGTGTAATTAAGTTTATATGCTGAAAATTATTTTTAATAATACTTATAGTGTTATCTTTAGAGCCATTATCAATAATAATAATAGGGCAGGGCAAGTTAATGAGGGATTGTAAGGTTTGTTGAATAATTTTTTCGCTATAAAAAGTAACCAAAATAATTGTTAGGTTTGAAAGCATACTATATTTTGTATTGATTTGAGGTGTTTTTGCGGTATTTATCGATATCTTTTTTGATTAATTCAAATTTAACCAAATCTTTGCCAACAAGTTTTAAACCAGAAGTTGCCTTTACTTTACTTGGATTAACTTGGTTTCCTTTGTAAATAAGTTCAAAATGTAAATGTGGCCCAGTTGATCGACCTGTAGTTCCAACATAAGCAATTACATCGCCTTGAGTTACCTTGTTACCACTTTTAAATTTTTTATTAAATCTACTGGCATGGCCATAAGCAGTAGAGTAATCGACATTATGTTTAATTTGCACATAATTACCATAGCCACCTTTTACCCCCATATAAACTATTGTGCCACTACCAGCAGCTAAAATAGGAGTGCCAGTTGGAGCTGCAAAATCAACGCCTTTGTGCATTTTAGAATAACCTAAAATAGGATGCCTTCTCATACCAAAACCAGAAGAAACTCTTGCCCCATTTATAGGGGTGCGTAAAAGTGATTTTCGCATCGAATTACCTTTGGCATCAAAATATTCAAGCCTATCACCTACCTGATAAGCATAGGTTTCAACTTGACGATTACTGAGTTTTATTAAAGAATAAAGCACGTTACCATCTTTGATTTTTTTGCCGTTTTCATCAAAAAAACTTTCTACTAACATTTCAAATTTATCACCGCTATGAATATCTCTCTGAAAATCAATATCGTAAGCATAAAGATTGATCATTTTCATCATGGTAGAAGCCGAAATACCAGAATCAACACCATCAGAAAATAATCCATTTTTAATAACTCCAAAATATCGCATTTTATAAAGAGTGAGTTTGATTTCTTTTAAACTAGCTGTGTAAGTAGATATATTTTCTGATGTTTGCTCTTGATTTTTTTTTATAATAATTTGTTGTTGATTATTAAGATTAATAACGACCTTTTCAATTGTTATATTTCGCTTGATATTTTCATAACCAAAAGATGGTTTATCTTGATATTGCTCATTAAAAATTTTTGAATTTGATTTTTGGTTTTGCTCTTTATTAGAAGCATTGGTTTTTGCTGATTTTTTATTATCTTTTTGTGATTTTTTATTGGATTGTGTTTTATTTTGAGATTTATTATGTTCATTTTTTTTTGACACAATAAAAGTTTTTTCTAGTGTATTTTCTGGAATTTGATGATAATTTATTTGAACAGAATAAGTAATTTTAATAGTATTGCCAGAATTCAAAGAATGGTTAATTTTAGCTTTTTTTATAGCTTCAATAATTGCTAAATAATCTTGTGAACTAGTGCCTAAATTGGTAAAAATTTGCAATAAGTTATCGTTTGTTTTAATAATATAATCGATGGTTTGTTCTTCGATTAAATTAATATTAACATTATCTTTAGAGATATTAATTCTGATTGGATTAATAAGTGACTTTTGTTTTTTTACTTGCTGATAGTAATTTATTAAAAAACCACTGTGTTGTTGTAAAAAAATTAAAACAGCAACCACAATGATAGTTATTGCAAAAGGCTTAAAAAACTTATTTTCAATAATTACATTAAGAAAATTAATGATTTTAGCAAAAAAATTAAGATGTGGTTTTTGCTGATTTTTTGACAAAATTCAAACACTAAAATAGTTGATAATTTAAAAACATAAAAATTTAAACTATCACAAAAAAAATAGCAATAAATTATTAATTAAAATTAAAAACTTACTAATAAAACATCATCTTACAAGAATTGTTGCATCCCAAATTTTAGCTACAAAAATATTTTGCTTAAATACCACCCTAAATATTATATTATAAAGTTGAAATAGACATTCCTTCTTTAATAAAAATCTCCTTGTAATTTTTACAATTCATTTTTTATTAGTAAAAAATAATTTAAATTATAAAAAAATATTGACTTTTTAAATTTAATAGTTTATAATTAATTATTATAAATAATTTATATTGGAGAGTTTATTATGTCTGAATCTTATTTGTTTTATGGTTCAATGATACTTGTTGGTGCCATTGCTATTCCTGTTGGTTTTGCTTTAACTCATGGTTTAGTTGTTGGTGTTGGTGTTGGCGCTACTGTTTTTTATCTTAATCATAATCTTTTGTATGCTGGTTTAGCTACTTCAGCTACTGGTTTAGTGGTTACTGGTGGTGTTGGCGCTTCATTGTTACTTTGCGCTTGTGGTGTTAAGAGAGTTATCGAAAAGAAATTACTTGGTAAACTTACAGAAATTTGTCCAAATGTAAATTGGGAGGTGCTTTCTGAGGGATATGCAGAGATGGAATCGATGACTACAGAAACAGAAAAAAAGACTAGAATGCAGGCACTTACCTTGATGTTATTAAAAGATCTGTTTCCTGGTAAGATAAGTAAAATAGTGCAGCTATGTTTAAAAAAAGATATTGATGATGATATTAGAAATGCCATAATTTTATCATTAGCTCAATCTCCTCGTCTCGTTAGATCTGATGCTGAATCCCCGGAAGAAGAAGAAAATACACTAACAAAAATACAGGAAAATGTAAATGGACTTCATGATCAAGCTAAAAATATATTGGGGAGTGATTCATCAATATCAATACTTCTGAAAAATATTAATGACATTTTAAGTACTGTTGCGCAAATACAAGAAGTAAAATCAAATCCTCTACCTAATGTAACTGGTAGTACAAAAAGTAAGATATTTTTCGGTGCTGTTCTTGGTGCTGCTGTACCTATTGCTATTGTTGGTGGTGTTGGTGGTGTTGTTGGTGGTGTTGTTGGTGTTGTTGTTGGTGGTGTTTATACCGTTTGTAGTTCATCACTTCGTCAATTATCTCGTGTTACTAACTGTCTTAAACTTACTCAAACAAATCAAAAGAAACCAGATTATTTTTCAGAGGAATATTCTGCTATTTTATCTAAAATAGATGCTTTAAATATTGATTCAATAAATAATGAATTTATTGACGAATTAATAAGTAATGATTTAAAGACACTAACAGTTAAAATAAAAGATAGAAAAGTAATTAGTACAGATGATATTAAGAATGCTCTGGATAGTGATCAAAAATTAAAAACATTGAAAATAGAAGAAAAATTAGAAAATTTTATTTTTGATCAAGAATCAGGTTTAATAGATCCTACAAAAACATACTTTAATGATTTAAAAGAGAATCCAACAAAAATAATAGATTTTCTTATGTCACCTCCTCCAACAAACCAAATTTCTCAATTACAAAAAAAATTTTTGCAACAAAACCGAGATGTTATAAAAAAAGTTCTTGCCATAGAAACCATCAAAATTTTATATTTATTAGCAAAAATAGACGAGGATCAATTAGGAGAAATTTGTTGTAATCTTAATATAGAACCTCGAGAATTGAATTATATTTTAAAACGAAGATTAACAATAGAACCTGAAAAGCCTGATGCAGCAACTACTTCTCCTAGACGCACTACTGAAGGAGAAATAACAGGCACATTAGTAGCAGCAGGAACAGGAGTAGGAGCAGAATTATAATTAAGCTGTTCATCAACAACAGATCTTGAAACAGTATACAACGAATTTTTAAAAAACTATATTGCTATTTTTATTTTTAGCAGTAAAATTGGCACAAAAATATTTTTAACTTTTTTATAAAAAATAATGTCTTACCGCATCGAATCCGATTCTTTTGGCGAAATTAAAGTGCCAGAAAATGCTTATTACGCCGCCCAAACTCAACGAAGTGTGCAAAATTTTCCAATTTGTCACAACAATTCTGGTCATAAAATGCCCAAAGAAGTGATTTATGCTATGTTGCTTATCAAAAAATCGGCAGCCATTACCAATAAAGAGCTGATGGCATCCGACCCGGCTTCTATTGAATTTAAAAAATTCTCTTCCGATTTAGCTAACAAAATCATCGATGCTGTCGATACTATTTTAGCCAAGTTCGATTGGTTTTACGAGCATCATTTTCCGCTAGTAGTGTGGCAAACTGGCTCTGGCACTCAAACCAATATGAATGTCAACGAAGTTATTGCCTCAGTTGCTAACGAAAAAATAAACAACACCAAAGGTGGTAAAAGCCCAGTTCACCCTAATGATCATGTTAATTTAGGGCAAAGCTCCAACGACACCTTCCCAACCGCTATGCATGTGGCAACTGTGCTTAGCGCTTATCAAAAACTCTTGCCAACTTTAGTGCGATTTGCCAACGAGTTATCCAAAAAAGAACAACAATTTAATCATATCATCAAAATCGGTCGAACCCACACCCAAGATGCCACCCCAGTTACTTTAGGGCAAGAATTTTCGGCCTATAAAGTGCAAGTGCAAATGGCTGCTGTTTTTGTTTCACAAACTATGCCTTATGTGGTGAATTTAGCACAAGGTGGCACAGCGGTGGGCACTGGTCTTAATTGCCACCCGCAATTTGCCAAAAAATTTGCCGAAACTATTACCGAAGTTTCTGGTTTAAAAAACTTGCATCAAGCCTTGTTAAGCCTCGATTTATGCCGAACCACTTTTGCCGACGGTTTTTGGCAAGTAAAAGATTCTAACCTCGCTTCATTTGGTCTAAACTATGCTGGAGCTTTTTATAGCAACAAAAATAAGTTTTCTGCCTT
>CANEUR010000066.1 GCA_947441875.1 Rickettsiales bacterium
AACAGCTTTTGGTATTAAACATTTTATTAGATTCGTCTTCTGACAAATCGACAGTGCCTAATTTATCGCTTAATCCCCATTTGGTTACCATATTTTTTGCCATATATGTAGCTTGTGAAATATCAGAAGATGCTCCTGTGGTTATTTTTTCGTAACCAAAAATTATTTCTTCGGCAACCCTTCCTCCCATTGCCACCACTATATCGTCTTGCAGTTTTGCTCTAGTTACTGAAAAACGATCGTTTTCTGGTAAGCGCATTACTAACCCTAAAGCTCTACCTCTAGGAATGATTGTTGCTTTATGAATAGGATCGGAGTTAGGCGAATTAATGGCGGTAATAGCATGGCCTGCTTCGTGATAGGCAGTGAGTTCTTTTTCTGATTTTTGCATTATAATAGATTTTCTTTCTGTTCCCATCATGATTTTATCTTTAGCATCTTCTAGGTTTTTCATGGTAACCATTTTTTGGTTAGATCTAGCTGCCATTATTGCTCCTTCATTGACTAAATTTGCTAAATCAGCCCCAGCAAAACCAGGTGTTCCTCTAGCGATAATTTTGATATCGATATCAGAGGCACTATTGATTTTTTTCATATGTACATTTAAAATTTGTTCTCTACCTAAAATATCTGGATTAGGAACGGTGATTTGCCTGTCAAATCGACCAGGGCGAAGTAGTGCTTTATCTAAAACATCTGGCCTGTTAGTGGCTGCAATAACCACCACTCCTTCATTATCAGAGAAGCCATCCATTTCAACAAGCATTTGATTGAGTGTTTGCTCTCTTTCATCGTTACCGCCACCGTAACCAGAGCCACGATGCCGACCTACAGCATCTATTTCGTCGATAAAAACAATGCAAGGAGCAGATCTTTTTGCCTGCTCAAACATATCGCGCACTCTACTTGCTCCTACACCTACAAACATTTCAACAAAGTCAGAGCCAGAGATAGAAAAAAATGGCACCCCAGCTTCACCAGCAATTGCTCTTGCCAATAATGTTTTGCCAGTACCAGGAGAACCGATAAGTAAGCAACCTCTTGGTATTTTTGCGCCAACTTCGATATATTTTTTGGGAGATTTTAAAAAATCAACTAATTCACTAAGTTCTTGTTTTGCTTCGTCTATACCAGCAACATCTTTAAAGGTTATTTTATTTTTATTTTCTTGTAGTAATTTTGCTCTCGATTTACCAAAACCAAAAGCGCCGCCACCACCTTTTCCAGATGTTCCTTTAGCAAAGAAGATCCATAAACCAATCATGATTACAAAAGGTAACCAACTCATTAAGCCAGCGGTGATTTTTTCAGATTTACTTATTAACGGTAAAGAATTAATGGCAACACCCTTTTCGTAAAGTTTTTCGATTAAATTTGGATAATGAGGTAAATATGTATAAAAGGTGGAGCCGTCTTTTAAGGTGCCGTTTAGATCGTTACCTTTAATTTTAACTTCAGAAACTTGAGAATTATCAACTTTACTAATAAAATCAGAAAAATTAATATTGTTTTTTGAATTATTATTGCCATCAAGATAAGTAGATATTGCAAATACAACCACTAAAATTACTGCCCAAATAATAAGATTTTTTTTCATTTTTATAAGTTTTTTTTAAAACATGCCTTGCAGATACAAAAACATTAATTCTAAAATAATACAAGATAAAATTATAAACTTCAACAACTAATTTTTATGCATAAACAACTCCTAAGAAACAAGTATTTACAACTAAGAAGACAGCTTTCACAAGAAAAGATAAATGATTTATCAAGGCAAATTTGTGAAAAATTTTTATTATTTTTGTCGCAAAATTTACAAAATTGGCAACAACAAAAAATAGCTCTGTACTATGCAACTAAATACGAGGTTTCTACCTCTTTTTTACAGCAATATTTTCAAGAAAATAACTTGATGTATTGCTTACCAAAAATTAACGATGACAAACTAGATTTTTATGAGTTAAATAAAGAAACAAAATTAATTACTCACTCCAAATTTTCACAAATATTAGAGCCAGAAAATACAAAAAAAATTCTACCAAATATTGTTATTGTGCCCTTGGTGGCTATCGACACAAAATTAAATAGATTGGGCATGGGAAAAGGTTATTACGATAAAACTCTTGCCAATATTAAAGCGATATCAATTGGTTTTGCTTTTGATTTACAAGTTTGTCAGCAAGATTTTTTAGCACAAAAACATGATTATCAACTTGATTACCTTATTACCGAAACAAAAATATTGCAAAAAAATAATGCAACAGTCTCTTAATGTCAATTGATACACAGAATGTCTAGTTTTAATTTAATTGATAAAAAATTAAAATACTAGTTGCATTTATTAAATATGGTTGTTAAAATCTAGCATAAATTGATTTTACGCTTGTCATAAAACAGTTTTTTTATTAATTAGAAATAATAAAATCTTATGCATAAAACAGATTTAATTAAAGAAATAGCAAACAATGCCGAACTATCTCAAAAAGATGCTGGTAGTGCCTTAGATGCTTTTATTAAAGTTGTATCTAAAGCTCTTAAAAAAGGCGATACAGTTGCTCTTATTGGTTTTGGAACTTTTAAAATCATCAAAACCGCAGCTAGAAAAGGTAGAAACCCTCAAACTGGTAAAGAAATCAACATCAAAGCTTCTAAAAGAGTTAAGTTTACTGTTGGTAAAACTTTAAAAGATTCTGTAAAATAGTTTCTTAGCTATTTCTCACCACAAGAATAGCGAAACTTCAATTGTTCATTAGTACATTTTTTACAAACAAAAAAACATAAGATTATAATGTTTTTTTTGTTTATATTTTGGTATCTTGCAATTTATATTTTAAACTGTGGCTCATTTTTGCTAGAATCAGTGGTTCGCTTATTTTACTTAACTTCTCTTGGCTAGTAATGATTTTTTGCCGGTTATTTTGTGCATTTTGTAAAAGTATGGCAAGTTCATCGGCTTGTTTCTTGATGTTTTCTTTGATATTTTCATCTAGCTTGAGAAAATTATTTTGTAAATCGGCATAAATAATATCGAGATCTTTTTGAGCAGAAATAGTGGTTTCAATCAATAATCGATTATAAATATCTTCTTTGGCAAATTTTAGTGATTGAAGTAAAATATTTTTTATCTCAGCATCATTTAAAGCAAAAGAAGTATTTACCGCCACTTCTAAAAATTGTTTGGTGATTTTTTCATAAGCTTTTACTGTAAGCAAACCATCGGCATCGAGGCAAAAAGTTAGTTGTAGCCGAATGGCTCCAGCTGGTAAAAGTGGTAGGTTTTTTACCTCAAAATAAGCAAGAGATCTACAATCTTTGGCAAATTCTCTTTCGCCTTGCACAATATGTAGCTTAATTGCGGTTTGATTATTGGCATAAGTGGTAAAATCTTTAGTTTTATTAACAGGAATAGGTGAGTTTTTAAAAATAATTTTATCAACAATACCACCCATTATTTCAACTCCAAGCGACAACGGATTAACATCAAGCAACAAATTATTTTTACTACTAGTTAAATTATAGGCTTGCAAGCCAGCACCAATTGCTACCACTTGTTCTGGATTAATATTTTGCAAAATTTTTTGCTCTGAAATTAATTTTTCTAACTGATGCTTGATAAACGGAATATAAGTAGAACCGCCCACTAAAATTAAAGCATCGAGTTGTGAAAAATCAAGATTTAACTCACTCATTAAGTTACAAAATAAATTGATAGTTTGTTGAGTAAAATCACTAATTAACCTATTAAACTGCTCTTTATTTATATTGTTTACAACATCTTTAAAAGTGAGTTGTTCTTTGATTTGCCTTGCCTGAAATAAATTATTTGCCCAGCCTTGTTTAAACAAAAGATGATCTATATCATCGCCACCTAAATTATTATTACCAGCCACCCCTAATACCTGAAAAACCTGTTGGTGTTTTTTGAGAATAGATAAATCAAAAGTGCCACCACCCAAATCGTAAATGGCATAAAGTTGGCTTTCTTGTTGGTTTTGAGTTTGTTGCCATAAACCATAAGCAAAGGCTGCCGAAGTTGGCTCGTTAAGTAGCCGAATAACTTGCAGACCAGCTAATTCTGCAGATTGTTTGGTGGCAAGTTTGGCAGCTTCATCAAAATAAGCAGGAACGGTAATAACAGCTTTGCTAATAGTGATATGAAGCTGTTGCTCTGCCATTTGTTTTAGATAAAGCAAAATATAAGAAGCGATTTCGATGATCGAAATTTTTTTATGAGCAATTTGTAAGTAAATAACTTTTTCATTGCTGTTTTTTTTGCAAATTAGATGAGAATTGTTAAAATTGATATTTGCTAAATCGTCAATACCTTTTCCCATCAGGCGCTTACTAGAAGAAATAGAATAGCAAGCTTGCTCTATGTTATTGCCAACCCCTAGCAAATTACCTTGGCTATCAAAATGCACAACAGAAGGAATGATAGATTGTTGATTACTATTAGCAATAATTTGTAGCTGATCGTTAATAACCGCCGAAATTAAAGAATTAGTAGTGCCAAGATCGATGCCAACTACAATTTCTTGATTTAGTTGCTCGTTTTTTATTGGTGTTGGTTCGCTAATTTGAATTAAACTCATAATTTAGGTAGGTTTTGTAGAGTTTTTTGATAATATTGAATTTTAATTAAATGTAAAGCAAAATCAATTAATGCATTTTTTTGATTGGCAAGATAATTTTGATAAAATGATAAAATATCTGCACAAGCAAGTTTGATTTTTTGCTGTAAAGATTGTTTGATAATAATTTTATTATCAGCATTAATAGTGCTTTGCAACGAAAATATTTCTTGTAGAATTGCAGTATTGGGCTTCACTTGGCAATACTCACTAAAAATATCGATACCTTGTAGCTTAAGCCAATAACAGGATGCTAAAAAAGGGCTATTTAATGTTTGGTATGCCAAATTTAACTCACTAGAAAAATTACTGCTATCATTATTTTGTAAATCGGGGTGAAATTGTTGTTGTAATGCAAAATATTGCTTCTGCACTAGTTCTAAATTAGGGCATGGATTAATAGGAATTTGCAAAATCTCAAAATAGTTCATACTTTAAAGCTTTCTCCGCAACCGCATCGCCCTTTTTCGTTTGGATTGATAAAATCAAAACCAGAAGAAAGTTCGTCTTGTTTGAAAATCATTTCACTGCCAATTAAAAACATTGATGCTTTTGGATCGATATATAAATTGAATTGCATATTGTTTTGATTATAAAAAATCATATCATCAAATTTACTGATATTTTTTTCGGCAACAGCATATTCAATGGTGTAGCTTAAGCCAGAACAACCTCTAGTTCGAACTGAAACCCTGATTCCTTGGCAATTTTCTGCTCTATTTTGCAATAATTGACAAATTTGCTTGGCGGCATCAATATTTATAGAAAGATAATCAATTATAGGGTGAGAAGCTAGCATAAATAATTATTTGTTGTCATTTTTTTCTTTATAGTTTGCAATAGCTGCCTGAATTGCCTCTTCTGCCAAAAGAGAACAGTGAATTTTAACTGGTGGCAATGATAATGCTTGAGCGATTTCTTTGTTTTTAATTGTATCAGCTTGTGTTAGATCTTTGCCAATTAACCATTCGGTTGCTAAAGAACTAGAAGCAATTGCCGAACCGCAACCAAAAGTTTTAAATTTTGCATCGATAATTTTGCCAGATTTTTCATCAACTTCAATTTGTAGTTGCATTACATCGCCACAAGCAGGAGCGCCAACTAAACCTGTGCCAACATTTTTTGCTTCATCGTTTAGCGAGCCAACATTTCTAGGATTTTCATAATGATCTAAAAGTTTTTGTGAGTAAGACATAATTTTAAAAAATAAAGTTAATGAGATTGCCATTTAATTGAGTTAAGATCGATACCTTTTTGAATCATATCCCAAAGAGGGCTCATGTTTCGAAGTTTTTGCACCTTGCTAGTAATGAGATTAATAGCAAAATCTATTTCTTCTTCAGTGGTGAATCTACCCAAGCCAAATCTGATAGAAGTGTGAGCTAAATCTGCCCCAACTCCTAGTGCATAAAGCACATAAGAAGGCTCAAGCGATGCCGAAGTGCAGGCAGAACCAGAAGACACGGCCA
>CANEUR010000067.1 GCA_947441875.1 Rickettsiales bacterium
AGCGATGCCCTTTTTCGCCTCTCTTTAATTGTACAATGATATCGATAACATTGTGAATATAAGAAACAATTTCGCTAGGTGCCAAGCCTAAACCAGCTTGCATCACCATCATTTTTAACTGTTCAATTGCCATTTTTGGAGTATCGGCATGCAGAGTAGAAATAGAACCAGGGTGGCCTGTGTTGATGGCGCGTAAAAAACTAAAAGCCTCGGCACCTCTTAATTCGCCTACAATAATGCGTTCTGGACGAAGCCTGAGGCAAGCCTCGATTAAATCTTGAGTGGTTACTTTGGCCCTGCCTTGTGAGCCTTTAGAGGCAAGTAAATGCACTTTGTTTTGATGGTTGGTGAGATCTATCTCTCGGGCATCTTCAACGGTAATGAGCCTTTCGTGGCTAGGAATAGATCGTATCACAGCATTAGAGAAAGTGGTTTTGCCAGTAGATGTGCCACCAGAAATGATAATATTTTTTTTAGAAATCACGGCATGGTGAATAAACTCTTTGATGCGGTTTAATTGCAAAAGTTTTAGTAAAATTTGTTGATTTTCGTCGGTTTCTTCTTGGATGAGAGTGGTGTTAAACATACCGAGTTTTTCGTAGTCGTTGAGAGTCCATTTTAAAACTGAAGGTTTGCGTATTGAAATAACCACACAACCAGGTTCACAGGCGGGCGGAAAAACCACCTGAATACGAAAGCCATTAGGTAAAGTTGCCGAAAGTAATGGCTCTTCTTCACTTACTCGCTGTTCGGTAGATTGGGCAACGAGCCTTGCTAAAGATTTTAGATGCTCAACATCAAAACCAAGAAGATCTTGCCGATACATATCGCCAGCAATTTCAACCCATACTTCGTTTGGGCGATTAATAGAAATTTCGGTAACACCTTCTTTATCGAGAATTTGTTTGAGAGGTAGTAAAAATGAATCAAGAGCTGCTACGCTTATCATGGTTAAAAATTAAAATAAATGCCAGTTAACATTATTAAACCTTGGTTGTTTGATATTTGCCTTAAAGAGTTGCTGATATTATTTTGATTAACAATATCACTAGCTTTTGGTTGATTAATTTTAAACTTAAAATTTGTAAATTCAATATAAGATAATAAATTTTTTTTAATTTTATAATCAAGCCCCAAAGAAGTGGCGGCATAATGATTATTTTGTAAATTGCTATTAAAATTAGTAATACTAACCCCAATTGGCCCCAAATTATAAGCTATTGCGTAGCTATGATAATAAGAATTGTTAAATTTAGCAGAGTCACTAGAAGTGCAGTTTTGTTGTGCTAATGATAAATTTTTTTGATAATCACAAGCATAAATACCATTTTTTGCTTGTAAAGATTTACCCCAAAAACCATAAGAAGTAGCTAATTTTATGCCAAAATAACTCATTATCACTCCAAAATCATAGCTGTTTAGGTTAGAGATTTGTTTTTTATGAACTTTTCCTTGTTCGGTTGTGGCAGATAATTTTAAATTTAGGTTGTCAAAATCTTGCTCATAAAGCCAAGCAAAGCTGATAATTTGTTTAATAGGAGGTAAAGTAGAATCCTGATTGGCAATTTGAGTAAAACCATTTTTTTGAGAATTAAAAGTGTAGCTCACTGCTAATTGATGGTTTTGATATTTTGGCAAAAAGTAGCTGATTTTTGTAGCATCTTCTGAGCCGTCAAAAGAGTTATCTTTTAGCCCTCGCTGTGTGGTTTGATGAAAATTTCTACCACCGTTATGACCAATTGGCGATTGGGCAAGTAAAATAAAATTTGGTAGCTTTAGATTGATGTTTTTGTTTTTAGGTTGGGGTAGATTAATATATTCAAGATATTTTCCATTGATACCACCTGCTCCTCTAGCTATTTTGGCGGGGTTTTGTTTTAGTTGTTGATTTACTGGTAAAAAGTTACCGAATTCTAGTTTGCCAAAATCACTTTTTATTGATACAAAAGCCTCATCTAAGATAGGTGCAAGAATGTTATTGGTGTTGTAGTTGGTTTCTATTTTAAAATTCAAAGTCGTTTTGGTGAAAAATTTGTTATTAAAATTCAAGCTAGGGCGAACCCAAGTATAGCCATCAAAGCCAGCAACTGGTTTTTGTTGCAAATAAACCTGATTTTGGGCAGTGAAAGAAAAATTGACATTACCATCGATAGCAAGAGAATTAGCAAAACAATTGGTGGTGAAAAGTGCTATAAAAATTAGTAGTTTTAAAATCATTTATGATTTAATATGTGGTGATAAAATTTGATTAATAATTTTTTTTTGCAAAGCGATGATGGTGTGATTTTTAGCACTTGCTAAAGCAAATGGTGCGGTAAAATTGCTAATAAATTGCGATATTTGTTGATTTAGTTCGGTTATTTGAGTTTGAGTGCATTTATCGATTTTGGTAAAAATAAGATACAAATTCAGTTGCTGTTGTTGTAAAAAATTTAAGGCAGAAATATCGGCTGGTTTTAGTTGTTTGCTTGGATCTAGTAATAAAAAAATAAAGCTTTTTGGTTGATTTTGCAAAGATAATAAAAATTCTAGGCAGAGATCGGATATTTTTTCGAATTTTTCTTGTGTAATTTTGGCAAAGCCGTATCCAGGTAAATCGGCAACCACAAAAGATTGCTTTTTATTTTTAGCAAGAAAAAAATTTATTTGTTGGGTTCTTCCTGGAGTTTTAGAAGAAATAGCTATTTTTTTGTCAAATAGAGCATTAATTAAGCTAGATTTACCAACATTAGAGGCTCCTAAAAAAACTAATGTAGGGTGGTTGTGTTTATAAAATTGGCTAGGGTTAGCAGCACCTAGTAAAAACTCTATGTTATCAAAAATTTTAGTCATGAGTTAAGATTTTTTAATAACAGAAGCTATATGACTGATAATTTCTTTACCAATATCAAATTTTGTGGCTTTTTCAATACCTTCAAGACCTGGTGATGAATTAACTTCAAGGATTTTTAGTCCTTCGTTTGATTTAATCATATCAACTCCAGCAATTTGTAGACCAAGTACTTTAGTAGCTTGAATAGCCATTTCTTCTTCGTAAGGAGTTAGTTTGATTTCTTTACCACTGGCTCCTAAATGAATGTTAGCTCGAAATTCGCCATCTTGGGCGGTTCGTTGCATGGTGGCAATTACTTTTTCACCAACTACAAAGCAACGTATATCTTGCCCTTTAGCTTCGCTGATATATTGTTGCACTAGCACATCTTTTTTTAGGCTATGAAAAGAGTTAATAATGCTTTCGGCGGCTTTATTAGTTTCGGCAAGCATTACTCCAACCCCTTTTGTGCCTTCAATTAATTTAATAATTAGTGGAGCTTGATTAACTTTTTGCACTAAATTATTGGTGTAGAGAGCAGAATTTGCGAAAGCAGTTGTTGGCACTGGTAAATTATGCTGTGCTAAAATTTGCAAAGTGTAAAGTTTGTTGCGAGAATTGATGATGGATGCAGAAGAGTTTAAACAAATGATATTTAAAGCTTCAAAATGTCTGATAATAGATGTGGCATAATAAGTAAGTGCAGGCTTGATGCGTGTGATGATGCAATCAACTTTATTTACTAGTTGATTTTGATGATAAATATCTAGTTGATTGTTTTCAATAGTTAAATAGCAATCGGCAATATTAACAAAACAAATGTTATGACCTAAGCTTGAGGCAGAAGATAGTAATTTTTGATTAGAGTAAAGTTTTGGATTGGAAGCAAGAAGTATTAATTGCATATATTTTATGCTGTTTTTGGTGTTTTTTGAGTGATTGTTTTATAAATGTTATATGCCATAACTAGGCTACCACTCAAGAAAAATAGCCCTCCCAAAGCTCTTACCACATAAAGAGGATGTGTTGCTTTTAAAATATCGATAAAAGAATATTGTAAAATACCTTGTTCGTTATAAGATCGCCACATAACCCCTTGTGAAATGCCAGAAATCCACATCGCTACAATATAAAGCACAATGCCTACGGTGGCAAGCCAAAAATGTGTATTAACTAATTTGATAGAATATAAATTAGGCTTATTCCATAGCACTGGCACTAAATGATAAATTGCTCCAAAACTAATGAGAGCAACCCAACCTAAAGCCCCAGAGTGCACATGCCCGATAGTCCAGTCGGTGTAGTGCGAAAGAGCGTTGATGGCTTTGATAGACATTAACGGGCCTTCAAAAGTACTCATACCATAAAAAGCAACCGCAGTAATTAAGAATTTTAATACTGGATCGGTACGTAGCTTATCCCAAGCTCCAGAGAGAGTCATGATACCGTTAATCATACCGCCCCAAGATGGCATCCAAAGCATAATAGAAAAAGTCATGCCAAGAGTTTGCACCCAATCGGGCAACGAAGTATAGTGTAGGTGGTGTGGACCTGCCCAAATATAAATAAAAATCAGCGACCAAAAATGTAAAATAGAGAGGCGGTAAGAATAAACTGGCCTTTCTGCTCTTTTTGGCACAAAATAATACATAATGGCAATAAAGCCTGCGGTTAAGAAAAAACCAACTGCATTATGGCCATACCACCATTGAATCATGGCACTTTGTACTCCGCCAAAAACTGGATAACTATTTAAGCTATCAATTTTAGTGGGAATTGATAAATTATTAACAATATGTAAAATTGCTACGGTTAAAATAAAAGCCAAAAAAAACCAATTAGCAACATAAATATGAGGCTCTTTGCGATTTTTCAAGGTGAGTAAAAAAACTAAAAAATAACTTATCCAAACTGGTAAAAGTAATAAATCGGCATACCATTCTGGCTCGGCATATTCTTTGGCTTGAGTTATGCCAAAAACATAGCCAACTGCCGCAATAATAATAAAAGCTTGATAGCCAAAAAAAATAAAATTATGCAAACCCTTGCCACCCCATAAAGGAACACCAGAAGTACGCTGTACAACAAAAAAACTAGTGGCAAAAAGCACATTACCGCCAAAAGCAAAAATTACCGCCGAAGTATGTAGGGGGCGAAGCCTGCCAAAGCTAGTATATTGCCAATCAAAATTGAGGGCAGGAAAAGCCATTTGCGAAGCAATTAAAACTCCAACTGTAAAGCCAATAATACCCCAAAAAACAGCTGCCAAAGTAAAGAGCTTAACAATACGATAATTATAATAAGGATGTGTGTTTGAAAACATAATTAAAAAAATAATAATTTTATCATGGCAAAAATATTAAACATTATAATAATATTTGCAATAATTTTAAATTCGGGTAATTTCTGCCAATAATTTACCAAAGCCGAACTAAAAAGCAAGGCAGGAATTGTGGATAAACCAAAAATTAACATACCAAGCATTGCTAATAATGGCGAATTAAAGCTGCTAGTTAAAGAATAAGCAACATAAAGCAAGCCACACGGAATGAATCCTAAAATTAAGCCCAAGAAATAACCTTGACAGCCAATAGGATTATTGATAAGTTTTTTGCTGATTTTACTAAAAAATTTTTGCCATAACCAATTAATTTTTGCAAAAAAACGATTTTTAGTAAAAAAAAAGTTAATTTTTAGTAAATATTTGTCAAATTTTGTTTTTGAGCAGTTTTGGAAAAATAAATAAATAAAAAATAGTAAAGCAAGGCTTAAAAAAAGATGTTGCAATATTTGTAAGGAAAAATAATTATCAATTGTTTTACGAAAATAAGAAAGCAAGCCAGCAGTTAAAGTATAAGTGGTTATTCTGCCAAAATGATAAGGTAATAAAGCATAAGATTTGATTTTTTTCAATGAAATTTCGGCGATATTATGTTGGTAAGTGGCATGGTGGGTGAGGGTGGCAACGATGGGGCCGCACATTGCAAGACAATGGCTAAAACTTTGAGTTAAGCCTAAAAATAACAGTGGATAAAATAAAATTAAATCATTCATGTAAATTATTTTTGGTAACAATACACTTGTTTATTTCGAAAACTTCTGAACATTTTTCTTGTAAAAAACAAATTTCAAGATCGATATTGCTTAATATTTTGCAAGTTTCAGATGATTTGGTTGTATTTTGAGTGAGGCAATCTAGTTTTTGAGAACATTGTTCTTGGGTAAAGGTTTTTTGCCATAAAATATTTTGAGAGTTTTCTTGAGATAT
>CANEUR010000068.1 GCA_947441875.1 Rickettsiales bacterium
AGCGCCAGCAACGGTAGGAGCACCAGCACCAGTAGCGCCAGCAACGGTAGGAGCACCAGCTCCAGCAACATTTTTTTTGCCTGTAATGTTTTTATATAATGTACTACCAATATTCATAGCGGTATCTATAGTAGACTTTTTGGCAAATTGTGCAAAACTATTTGCTCTATCTATAGTAGACTTTTTGGCAAATTGTGCAAAACTATTTGCTCTATTTTTGATATAAGATTTTGCCATGCCAGCAATATAAGAAGAATTGGCAAATTTTATGCCAGAAGCTAAGGTTTTTAAGGCCTCATTGGTGGTTTGTGATGCTAGGTTAGATGCTGCTTTTGAGTTTCCTGCGGTATTTTGATTATCGGCAATATTGATAATTTTACCAGAAATTTCTGGAGCATAAGAAGCAATTAGGCTTGTTATGTAAACCAAAGCAATAGCTCTTGCTAATGCAAAGATATAGCCAAAAAAATTATTTAAATTTTCTTCACTATTATCTCCTTGAATCCAAACTGCTATTTTTAAAAAAGAAGGACCAATTGGTCTTAAACAAGAATGTTCGCCAAGAATGGCTAATAAATCAGTATATACAATACTAATAAATGGAAAAGTAAGAGCTACCAAAATAACTATATCTAGGGCTCTAGCAAAGGTAAAAGCAATCCATTTAGTGAAAAAGCCTTTCGTTTTTGAAAAAAGTAAAAATAAAAAGAAAATTGGCCCTAAAGATAATGCTAAAAGAATTTGTAACCAGTTTAAAATATAGGTCATCAGGAGTTTAAAAATTGTTTTTACTAAAAAATATAACAACACTATTAAAAGCACCGCTCCAATTAGCCATTTGGTAAAAACTGCACT
This sequence comes from Rickettsiales bacterium, assembly GCA_947441875.1. Lineage (GTDB taxonomy): Bacteria > Pseudomonadota > Alphaproteobacteria > Rickettsiales > UBA1997 > CAILUF01. The sequence goes on from CANEUR010000068.1 coordinate 856, forward strand.
TACTATTGCCCCTAATGTTTTTATGGAAAAAATTTTTTCTAGTATTTTATCAAAATAGGCAAAATTAACATTGCTACTAAGAGAAACTTCTGTTAGCATACGAGAAGTGCCATCGAAATTAAAAGCTTTACTGAAGTTAGTAACTATTTCTAGAAGATAATTTAGACCTTCTAAAACAATATTAATCAGATATTTTTGATAAAAATAAAAACCCAAAGTGGAATAACCAATATTGTTCTGGAGTTGTTGCATTGTTGTGGCAGGATCTAGTTTAACTGTTTTGCCTGTTGCCAGATTAACTAAAGAAGGATCAAGAAAAGCAAAAACTATTCCTATTTTGAATATGCGTATTATTAATTCTTTTTGATTTATTTCTGATAGCCCCATTAAGTAGCTTGCTCCATAAAAAAGCAAAAATAAAGCTAATATCAGCCTAATAATGGTTATGTTTTTTACTGTAAAGTTTTCGTAAGTAGCACGTATTAAACCATTTTTATTAATAGCATCGATGACTTGTTTTGCATGGGTAATTGCACCTTCATCTTGATTTTTTTTTGCATAGTTTTGAGTTTGTATACCGCTTGATATATTTATATAATATTTATTACTTTCTTTGTTATCTGTATAAAAATTATCGTAGATTTTAAATTTTATTTTATATCCAGGCGGTATAGTAATTGGATTGTGAGTGTTGTCTAAAAAAGAATTTGGCAATATATAGTCTGGATTAGATGTTGATAATTTAAAGCTAGTTACTGCCTTTTCACAAACTCCTTTGCGATAATTCGAGCATATTTGATTAAAAGAATAAAGGTGATAGGCATAAATTTTACCGTTATACCCGGGCATATCAGAATGTTGTGGAAATAAACCAAGATACAAATTAAAGCCACTTGATGCAGAACAAGAGGTTACATTATGATAATTAACATCTTTTAGTGTGGTAATTTTAGCTTGGTCTGTTTCTGTGGTTTTTAGTTCTTTTTCGTAGTAATTTTGTGGAAAATGCACAATTTCATAGCCACCTACTCTATTTTCATCGGTAATATTTTTAAAATCGGCAGTAAGTAAGTGGGTTGCTTTACTGTAATATTTGCCGTTTTTTATGTAATTTTGATTTAAGAAATTATTAATGCCAAGATTTGTTCCGGTAGTAAAATTAGGATGACCGGCACCTAAATTTAATGCCCACTCCATTGGAATACAAGTATATTCTTGCGAATTTATATTGGTTTTTGATAATGGTGATTTAATGTTTACTGATGTAGCAGAAATTTCTATTATTTCATTGCTAGCACCTTTGCTACAAACAACTCTTTCGTTATTATCTATGATGTCGTAATGTGCTTTTTCGAGGTAACCTAAAACTACTTCGCATTCTGGTTTTGTGGTTTCAATTGGTGCAAAAAGTTCTTTTGAAGTGTTGTAGTATCTAAAAGATTGAGTTGATTTTGTAGGTGAGATATAAATTTTTGGACCACAAATGCAATTAGGTGTTTGGTAGTATATTGAGCCATTTGGATTATATTTAACAATTTTTGAGCAAATGTTACAAGGATGTAGTGTATTATTGCCATGGGCATCAATACCACTTGAGTTTCTTGTGTCAATTTTTATGATGAGATCTTCGCCATTTGTATAGTAGGTAGTATCTTGCCAATCAGCAAGTTGTGTTTGCCATAAATCTTGTGAGCCATTAGAAAAAATAGTAGTAGGTTTAGCAGAAACTACGATAGATCCATCTCCAGGATCGTCGGTGCAAGTACCAATTTGGCTAGCTTTTTCACAAGAAGATAAAACCAACAACAAAACAGCTAATAAAATAAAAATATATTTTGTGAAAAATTTAAACACCTAAATAAGGTAATTGATTTAAAATTAATAACAACATTTTGCTAGAATTTTTTAATAATAAAATTATATATTGCTTTGTCAAGAGTTTAATTAATTAAAAAATCGCTATCAAAAAAACCAGTAAAAATCTTTTGACAACCGCCAGTCATGATAATATTTTGACAATTTTGCCAGTGTATTTTTAACTTGCCACCAGCAAAAATAACGGTGATCTCGGTATTTTCTACTAAATTTTGCAAAACACTAGCTACCGCCACAGCACAAGCTCCAGAGCCACAGGCCGAGGTTTCGCCAACCCCTCTTTCCCAAACTCGCACTGCAATTGTGTTGCAATTAAGCACTTGGGCGAATTCAACATTAGTTTTATTTGGAAAATATTGTAAATTATTTTCAACAGCAGGGCCGATGGTATAAAAAAGATTGTCTGGCAAGGGTTTATCAATAAAACAAACGGCATGCGGGTTGCCAATATCAAGAGCCATAAAATTTAGCTGGTGAAAAACTAAGTTTTGATGCAGAATATGTGCTTGCCCCATATTTACTGCAATGTTTTGATGATCTATTTTTGTGCAAGGTAAAATTTTTTGACCAACTGCAATAGTGATGTTTGTTGCTTGTTTTTCGGCAAAAATTAACGAAGCAATGCATCTGGTGGCATTGCCACAAGCTTCAGATCTTGAGCCATCTGAGTTAAAAATATCAATAGCCACATCGGCAATTTGGCTATTATTTAAAATAATGAGCTGATCGCAACCAATGTTTTTGCGATAACATAATTTTTGGCAAATTTGACTAATTTGTGGATATAAAAAATTATAATTATATAAGCGATTGTCGATAATGATAAAATCGTTATCAAGACCACTCATTTTGTAAAAAAAATAACTAGTTGTTTTTGGCTCTACTAACATAATTAAAATCGGTGGTGTTAACAATTATCTCTTCGCCTGATTCAATAAAAGGAGGCACCATAATTTTTACACCATTTTCTAGGATGGCTGGCTTGTAAGAGGCGGCGGCGGTTTGTCCTTTTACTACGGCATCGGCTTGGGCAATAACAACATTCACCTGTTCTGGCAAGAAAATGCTGATAGGCTTTTGATTGCAGTATTCAACTCGAATATTCATGCCCTCGCTTAAAAAAGGTAGAGCATCACCAACTAAACTTTTGGCAAATTCAAAAGTTTCGAAGGTTTCCATGTTCATGGTAACTAAGTGATTTTGTTCAAAATATTGAAATAACAAATTTTGTTGTTCAACAAAGGCAATATCAACATCTTCGCTTGAGGCAAATCTGGTGTTGGTTTTGTTGCCAGTTTGGATGTTTTTCATTTCAACCTGAATATAAGCTCCACCTTTACCAGGCTTAACATGTTCTCTTTTAAGAACCTTCCATAATTGACCTTGAAACTCAAGAACATTGCCTATTTTAATAGAATTAGCATTGGTTTTCATAAGCTTTATATTAAATTAAAAATATCAATAATAAAGGCTGATTTTCTGAAAGGCAACAGCTAAAATAAAAATAATTATAAAAATTTAGGAAAATTAAATTGACAATTATTTTTTTTGATTTATAATTTGCTTTACTAGTTATTAATTTAAACTTTTTTTATGTCAAATATTTTTTTAAAAATTAAAAGCTACTTTTTGTTGGTAACTTTTACTGTTTTGTTATTGTTGCCCTTTTTTTCAACAGCAAATGCTCAAATTCAAGATAATAAAGCATTAAGAGATACAAACAATGTTGCAACTGTTCTTTGTAATGGTGTTAAAATACTAAAAGGTGGTCCAGTAAAACTTATAACTGCAATGATGGTTATGGCAGTTGGTGCTGGTTTTTTACTTGGTAAAATAGATATCAAAGTAATGATTGGTGTTTGCTTAGGTGTGGCTGTTGTTTTTGGTGCCCCTAGCATTTATGATGCAATTATTGGTGTTAATAGTGGTGTTACATGTGGCTAACGACAGTGATTTTAATGCGCTATAAATTTAATATAAACTTACCAAAATTACATACTTTATAATTATTATATGTCAAAAATTTGTCAAATACTTTCTGTTAAACCGCAAAGTGGAAACACCGTTTCTCACTCTAATCGTAAAAATCGTCGAAGATTTTTGCCTAATTTAAAACAAATGTCTTTTCCTAGTAAAGTTTTAGGAGTAAACATAAAATTATCAGTTGCCACTTCTACTTTACGCACCATAAATAAATATGGCGATATAGATAACTTTTTGCTTAATTTTCGCTTTCATAAACTGTCTGCTACCGCTCAGGTTTTAAGGCTAAAAATTAAAAAGAAAGTCCAATTAGTTGCTTAAAAATATATAAACAGCTTAAAACCTCTTGATTTAAAAAAAATCACCATGATTCATAATTCACAAATATTCGATAAGTCAAAAATATTCGCTATATTTGAAGAATTTGGAGCAATATTAAAAGGTCATTTTATTTTATCTTCTGGCTTGCATTCTAATATTTACTTGCAATCGGCAAAAGTATTGATGCACCCTGATTTGGCAGAACAAATCTGCAAACAATTAGCTCAAAAAATTAATTCTTTTTTATCAAAAAATTACCCTAATAATCTTGTTGTAGTTTCGCCAGCAATGGGAGGAGTGGTGGTGGGCTTTGAAGTTGCCAAACATCTTAATGCTAAAGCCATATTTTGTGAAAGAGTAAATGGTAATTTCGAACTCAGAAGGGGTTTTTCTTTACAGCCAAACCAACCTGTTATAGTTATTGAAGATGTTATTACTACTGGTAAATCAACCATCGAAACCATTAATTTAGTTACAAGTCATGGGGCAAATGTGGTGGCAATTGGTTGTTTAATAGATCGTCGCAATAAAAACTCTCCTCAATCTTTACCTGCACAATTATTTTCTTTGCTAGAAATCGAAGTAGAAACCTTCGATAGCCAAAATATTCCAACTTATCTGCAAAACATTCCTGCTATTAAACCGGGTAGCAGATTTTTAAAATAATCAAACTTCAATGTAATAGATGTCGCGCTAGTAATTTGTTTTAATTTTTTGCTATGTTTTTATGTAGAGATTTTAACTATTTTTAGCTTCATATTCAACATATTAAGCTAAAAATAGGTAAAATTTATACCAAAAATAGCAAATAAAGCAAAATATAATTAGCGATATAACACTTCCTCTAACTAGTTTTGTTGATAATTTCTTTGGGTCTAGACAATTTTAGAGAGGATTTTCTCTAATTATTTTCAACAAAATTTTATATAAATTTTGTTTTCTATTATTAAATCTA
>CANEUR010000069.1 GCA_947441875.1 Rickettsiales bacterium
AATAAATTATCAAAAGCCCCGAGCAAGTGCCAAGTTGCCTCGATAGTAAAATAAATTAGCGAAAAAACCATTGCCAATTCGCCGTTGCTGATGAGTTGTTGTTGCCTTAGTTTGATTAATAAATATAAAATGCTTATCGACATTAGACAATAAACAAAACCAATAAAAATATGGTTGATGAATAAAAATTTTAGTCTTTTTCGTTCTGCAAAAATAAATTCGTTGTTGTGTTTTGATAATAAATTCTGCTCTTTATTTTTTGAAGCAAAGGCAAAAATTGTGGCAATATTGGCAATTGCATCGTTGATAATTCCGGTAATTTCTTGCCGTTTATTGGTGGCAAAAGCAGAAAGATTAGCTAATTTTTTCTTGCTTACAAAACAAACTGGCAACAACACAACAAGCCACAGCATCACCAAAATTGCTAGCTTGATATGCACAAAAAATAACATAATAAGTGAAATAATAATTTGTAAAACCAAACAAATAATTTGAAAATGAAATAAATCTTGTATTTGCACAAAATTAGCTTGGATGCCCACGATTTTGCTGGCAATTTTGCCTGATAAATTATTTTGAAAATATAAAAACTGCCTATTGATGATAATTTTAAAGGCATTTTCAAGAATTTTTGCCTCAATTTTTGGTTGCGAGTGGTAATCGGCAAAATTGGAGATTCGCCAGCATATTTCATTTGCCAAGCAGGCAAAACAAAAAATAGCAAACGGATATAAAACAACAAAAAAATCAAAAGTAGCAAGATTGCCGATGTTATCTATCAATAATTTTAAAGCATAATTATTGAGGGGAATAAAAAAGCTCACCAAAATTGGAGCTTGCAACATCAACAAATACCAAAAACGATAAGGATAAATAATGTTATATAAAAACTTTTTAATTTGCATAAGTTAATTTTATTAATTTATATTTATTTTGCAAGAGTTTTTTAAAATATTGAAAATGATTATTTTGGGTAAAAAATAGTGTGAGTGCCTTTATTGAGAAAATCGAGATTATCTATTTGCCAAACATTAGAAGCTTTTAAACAATAAGAAAGTTGCTGATTTTTTAATATTGGTAAATCATATTTTTTAGAAAAATTTACCACTAAATTTATTTTTTGTGTAATGATTTTTTGACATAAAGTTGGTAAATGATGTCGAGATTTTTTAAGCAATAAAATATTGAAATTTGGCAAGCGAAATAAACAATTGTTTTTATTGCATTCTTGCCAGCAAATTTTTGGCAGAGAGTTTTGGTTGCATTTTGGTAGCTCTGTTGCTTGTTTAACATTGAATTTTTGCAAAATATTTTGTTGTTGTATAAGATTATTAAATTTACCAAAAAAGAATAATTCGGATGATTTTTCTTGATAAAATAAAGCTAGTTTTTGATTATGCAAAAAAACAATATTTGGAGGTTTTTGCCAAAAAGCCACCGATATTGAGCCACAAAAAATTAATATTGCCAAGATTTTTAGATATTTATTTTGATGAATAATAAATAGCAAAAAACCAAACAAGCTAATTAATAAAGCAAAACTCGGTAAATATGGAGTGGTGGTAAAGGCAATTGGTATATTATGTATTTTAAAATTACCAATATAATTAGCGATACTTAAAAAAATTTCGATACTTTTTGCCATTGCAGCTAAAACGATTTTTTCTAGGCCAAAAGGCATAAAAATTAGCGCCAAAACTCCTAAGGGCATAATCATAAAACTGGCAAGTGGAATAGCAAAAATATTGGCTACAAAACCTAAAATAGCAAAGTTTTGCACACTATTCATGATAATTGGTAAAGAAAAAATGGTAATGAGCCAAGAAATAATGACAATATCAATAAAATATTGCCAAAAATTATATAAAAAACGATAACAAGCTTGCCAAAATTTTAGGTTAGAATTTTTTATTGTTGTATCTGGTTTAAAAATTAAGGGTTTTAAATTACTATAATAAAAACCAAGTACCGCAATAGCTAAAAAAGATAGTTGAAAGCTTAAATTATAAAGCGAATAAGGATTAAGTAAAATTAGTAATAAAAAAGCTAAAAAAATAGCTCTTTTGGAGTTAAATTTTTCATTGATAATATAGCTTAACATAACAATTGCCACCACAATAAAAGCGCGTTGTGCTGGTAATGGCGAATCGGCTAAATTTAAATAAATATAACTGGTAAATATTGCTATAAAAGCGGAAATTTTTTTGATATTATAACGAATGGCAATAAATTGATTACAAGCCAAAATAAAACGACTTAAACAAAAGAACATTGTAGCTACCAAGCCCAAATGAAAGCCCGAAATAGACAGTAAATGCGACAAACCGCAATTTCTGATATTTTGTAAAATGCTTTTATTTATTTGTTCTTGATTGCCAATTAACAAAGCAGATGCTACAGCAGAAATATCTGGGTTGTGAATATGGGTTTTGATTTTAAAATTTATGTTTTCTCGGATGTTTAAAATATATTGTTTAGCATTGCTGATTTGAGCTTTTTTGATAATAGTTGTTTCGCCAATAGAAATAGCGTAACCACCAATTTTTTGAGCTAAATTATATTTTTGCCAATCAAAGCTATTTGGCAGATCTGGCTTAGATTGTGCATTAAACATAGCATTAATTGTTATGAAATCGTTAATTTTTAGATTTTGAGCAGTAATATTAATACTAACAAAAGGAGGAGGATTGATTAAAATTTTATTGTGCCAAGTTAAATTGGCTAATTTTTTATTTTTATCTAAAAATTCACGATCGATATCTTGGTAATTTTTAACATTGATAAAATTATTGATAATATTTTTTTGTGTAAAAGGATATTTGCCGAGATTTTTTTGAGTTTTTTGATGAGGTTTTTTATTATGTTTTGATTTTTTAGTTAATTTTTTGGTATTTTTATGTTTTTTAGCAAGATTTTTTTTATGGATTTTTTTTGGTGTTTTAGCTGAGTGTTGATATTGAGTAATTAGCGGATTTTCAATAATAATATTGCTTTTTTTATTGTTACTTGATGGCTTGATAGCGATAATTTTGCCAGTGACATTGGTAAAAGCAAGACCATCAATTTTTTGATAGGCTAAAAACTTATAATGATAAAACTGGCAATAAATAATTCCAGAAAGTAGAAAGACAATAAATAAACATAAAAAAAACAACAAGCGGTTAATTTTATAGCTAATGCAACATAAAAAAAATAATATACTTAAACAAGCAATAAAATGCCAATAATATTGAGTTTGGTAGTTATTAAACCAAGATTGGTAGCTAATAAAAAGGATTTGCCCACAGGCAAATAAAATTGGCAACCAAAACCATAGGTTTTGGTTTGTGTTTTTTTGTAGGTTGTGCTGAACTGTTTTATAAACAGTAGAGTTATTTGGGTTGGAAAACATGGTGATGTTTTTTTATTTTAAAGAGATGTTTATATCTTGAATTTGTTTTAATTTATTGCTAGTTTTAAGGAAAAATTTTAACTATTTTTAACCTAATATTATTTTTCATCTTTAAAAGCCACCTTTCATTTTACCAATTCTGAGACGTAAAGCATTTAATTTAATAAAGCCATTAGCATCTTGTTGATTATAGGCTCCAGCATCTTCTTCAAAAGTAACATGTTGCATAGAATATAGGCTTTTATTTGATTGCCTACCTAAAACAGTGATATTACCCTTATAAAGCTCGAGTTTTACTGCGCCTTCGACATTTTCTTGGCTTTTATCAATTAGGGCTTGAAGCATTAATCGCTCTGGCGAAAACCAAAAACCATTGTAAATAAGACTAGCATATTTTGGCATTAATTCATCTTTTAAATGAGCCGCTTCTCTATCGAGGGTGATAGATTCGATAGCTCGATGAGCAACCAATAAAATAGAGCCACCCGGAGTTTCGTAGACACCTCTTGATTTCATGCCAACAAAACGATTTTCTACTAAATCGAGCCTGCCAATGCCGTTTTCTCCGCCAAGTTTATTTAAAGTGGTAAGAATTTGAGCGGGAGACATTTTTTGTGAATTGATGGCAACAGGGTTACCAGCTAAAAATTCGATTTCAATAGTTGTTGATTTATCGGGAGCTTGTTTGGGATTAACAGTTCGTTGATAAACATATTCTGGAGCTGGCAAAGAAGGATCTTCTAAAACCTTACCTTCGCTTGAAGTGTGAAGCAAATTAGCATCAACAGAATAGGGCGATTCGCCCATTTTATCGGTAGTAACTGGTATTTGGTGTTGCATGGCATATTCGATAAGTTTTTGCCTAGAATTTAACTGCCACTCTCGCCAAGGAGCAATAATTTTAATATTTGGATTGTTGGCATAATAACCAAGCTCAAAACGCACTTGATCGTTGCCTTTACCTGTGGCACCATGAGCAACTGCATCGGCACCAACCATGTTGGCTATTTCAATTTGTCTTTTGGCAATTAACGGCCTAGCAATTGAAGTGCCCAAAAGATAAGTGCCTTCATAAACAGTGTTAGCACGAAACATTGGAAAAACATAATCTTTAACAAATTCTTCGCGTAAGTCTTCGATAAAAATTTGTTTAACACCAAGCATTTGAGCTTTTTTACGAGCTGGCTCAAGCTCTTCTCCCTGACCTAAATCGGCAGTAAAAGTAATAACTTCGCATTGGTAAGTTTCTTGCAACCATTTAAGGATTACCGAAGTATCTAAGCCTCCAGAATAAGCAAGAACAACTTTTTTAATTTTATTATTAGACATAACACAATAAATAAAAAGCCACTTTTTAACAAAAGTGGCTGAAAATTTTTTAAACTATATTTTGCTTAATAGCTACATGTTTTCAGAGATATATTTTACTGCATTACCAACGGTAACAATTTTTTCGGCAGCATCGTCTGGGATTTCGATGCCGAATTCTTCTTCGAAAGCCATAACAAGCTCTACTTGATCGAGGCTATCAGCACCGAGATCGTCGATAAAATTAGCGGTTTCAACTACTTTTGCTTCATCAGCTCCTAAATGATTGATGATAATTTTTTTTACTCTTTCGAATATTTCGTTGTTGTTGGTCATAAAATAAAATTTGATTAATAAAATGAAACTTAATTAACTTGATATTGCTAAATTAAGAGATGTGGCAATTTGGTATAGAGCAACAAAACTTTTAGCATTATAAATTAAAAATAATAAAACAAATTTAACTGATTTTGATAGTATTATAGAACTGTTGCATTGCTAATAGTTAGCGATATAACGGTTGTATTATTTGCTTTGATTTTTAATTTATTTTTATAGGCAATAATTTTAAAACCACCAAAAACAAAATGCAAACACTAATTTAAAATATTTTGACACTATTGTTTTAAATATTTTGAAACTTTTTAATGTTGCCAAGGATTTGGATGGTGTTGCTTTTCATTTTTTACTTTGCTTATGTTGGGCGAAGCAGGTTTTTTGGTTATGCCAATTTCCATCTTTAAATGATCAAATAATAAAAAGATAGAAATTGGTATTATGATAATGTTGCATCTTTGCAACATTACCGTTATGAGTGGATTGCTCGGTTTTCAACAGCTAGTGCCGCTTCTTTTACTGCTTCGTTATAAGTTGGGTGAGCATGGCAAGTGCGCGCGATATCTTCGGCACTTCCGCCAAATTCGATAGCAACGACAATTTCATGAATGGTGTTGCCAGCTTCTCTGGCAATAATGTGGGCACCTAAAATTTTGTCGGTGGTGGCGCAAGATAAAATTTTTACAAAACCTTGTTCGTCGGCAGTGGCTCTGGCTCGAGAATTAGCCATCATTGAAAATTTACCTACTTTATAGGCGATATTTTGAGATTTTAATTCTTCTTCGGTTTTGCCAACACAAGCAACTTCTGGATAGGTATAAATAACATTTGGAATGCAATTATAATTTATATGTGGTTTTTGCCCTGCAATAATTTCGGCAACTGCCACACCTTCATCTTCGGCTTTGTGTGC
>CANEUR010000070.1 GCA_947441875.1 Rickettsiales bacterium
TCTAAATTACAACAACTAAGAAAAATATTTCTGATTATATCAAGACAGAAAATGACATCTATAAAAAGCACAGTAACTCTTGCAGTTTAGCTAAATCTGGCGGTAGCGGGCAAGTAAAGTGCATTTTTTGCTCTAAAATAGGGTGCATAAACTCTAAAATATTTGAGTGCAAGGCTTGTCTTTTGAGGTTTTGTAGGTAATTTTTAAATTCTGGCGAGGAGTTGCTTGGTAGCATTTTTTGACAAGAATTATAAAGCTGGTCACCAATTAATGAGTGCTTTTCAGATTCAAAATGCACTCTAATTTGGTGGGTTCGGCCAGTTTCTAGCTTGCATTGCAATAAACTAGCAAAATTATTGCCAAAAACTTGTAAAGTTTGATAATGGCTAATTGCTGTTTTTCCTGTTTGCTTACAAGTAATCATTTTTAGCCTGTTGTTGGCATTACGGCAAATATTTTTATTGATAATTCCTTGCTCTGGCAGCATTTTGCCATAAATAAATGCTAAATAAATTCGTTTTATTTGTCTTTCTTGCAACATTTTACTTAATCTTAAATGAGTAAGATCGTTTTTTGCCACCAGCATTAAACCACTAGTATCTTTATCGAGCCGATGCACAATTCCTGGCCTTGTAGCATCGTGATTGGTAGAAAGTTTTTGCTCTAAAAACAACAAACCATTTACCAAGGTGTTTTGTTGATTGCCACTACCTGGATGCACTGTTAAATTAGCTGGTTTATTGATAACCAACAAATGTTCATCTTGATAAATAATTTCAAAAGCAATATCAGCAGGCATTAAATGGCTTGGTTTTTTTTGAGGCAAATTAACTAAAATATTTTGAGGTTTATTTTTTAGCAAATAAGAAGCATTGCTAATAATAACATCATCTATTAAAACCAAATTATCTTTTAAAAATTGCTGAATTTTACTACGTGTAATGCTAGAATCTAGGCTTAAAAACTGTAAAGTTAAAAATTTATCTAGCCTTAAACCGTAATGGCTTTCGTTGCTTGTAAAAATGTGTTTAATCATAAAATTGTAATGTTGCGAATATTGCTATTGTTTAATTTAGTAAAAGAAATTTTAATAATATCAGAAGGTAAAAAAGGCAGGGCAATTTCTGGCCACTCAATGAGCATAATGTTATGAGTTATAGGCAAGAAAAAACCAATATTTTCAAGCTCAAAATGGCTTTTTAAACGATATAAATCAAAATGAAAAATTTCGCCCTTGCTGGTTAAATAGGTGTTTAGCAAAGTAAAAGTTGGGCTTAACACCTCGGTTTTGTTAATTTGTAAATAATTAATAAAATGTTTCACAAAAAAACTTTTTCCTACTCCTAAATTACCAAATAAAGCAAAAATTTGGTTATTTTTAGCATTTTTTGCCATATCGTAGGCAAATTTTTGCATCTGTTGTTTATTTTTGATTATTATTTCCATAAAAAAGAATTTAAAACTACTAAAACAGAAGAGCTAGACATTGCCAAAGCCGCCCAAAGTGGCGAAACATAGCCCAAAATAGCAAAAGGCAAGGCAATTAAATTATAGCACAGCGAAATTGCCAAATTTTGTAGCATAGTTTTTTTAGTTTTGGCAACCAAGCTAAATAAATCGAGCAACGGTTGTAATTTAGAACCTTCAATAATAACATCGGCAGTTTTTTGCGAAATATCTATTGCCGCAGAAAAAGAAACTGAAATATCAGCCAAAGCCAGTGATGGTAAATCGTTTAAACCATCGCCGACCATCATGATTTTTTCATTTTTTTGCTGTAAATTTTGCAAAATTTGAACTTTTTGTAGCGGATCGCAAGCAAAATGATAGTTTTTAATACCGAGAGTTTTTGCCATATTTGTAACATTTTCTTTTCTATCGCCAGAGAGTAGCACAATATTTTTGTTGGCAAGATTTTTTAAAACCTTAACGGCATCAGTTTTTAAGCTATCTTGCAACACAAACAACAACTGCTCTTGCTGATAAGTAAAAAAACAACATAACTGATTTGCTAAATTTGGTAGTTGGCAGATAAGATTTTCAAAATTTACTTGGCAAAATTTAGCACTGCCAAGTTTGATGGGCGAACCATCATAAAAACCAGTAATTCCCAAGCCTTTTTCTTCAATAATTTCAGTTATCACAAGATTATTTATTGTCAAAAAAACATCTTGAACAATTGCCTTCGCAATAATATGCTTGCTGTGTTTTGCCAAGCTTGCAGCAAGTTGTGAAGCAAAATGATTGCAAGAAACCTCTACTAAACACTGGTTTTGAATAGCAAAAACATTTTGTAAAACTGGGCTACCAGTGGTAAGAGTGCCTGTTTTATCAAGCACAATAGTGGTAATTGTGCTTAATTTTTCAAAAACTTCGGCATTTTTAATAAGAATCGATTTTTTTAACAAATTAGCAATACCAATAGTTTGAGCAACTGGCACCGCCAAAGCCAAAGCGCAAGGACAAGTAATAATTAACACCGCAGTGGCATTCATCAAGGCTTGTTGCCAAGTTTGATCTAAAAAAAACTTCCAGTATAAAAAAGTAAACAAGGCAAGCAAATGCACTATCGGAGTGTAGAGTTTTGATAATTTATCGGCAATACTTACAAAATAATTTTTACTGCATTGTAAATTAGCAACAAAACTCATAATCTGCCCTAAAACACTATCTTGAGCGGTTTTTAATACTTTCACCTGCAGTGGAGCCTCTAAATTAACCGCCCCAGCATAAACAACTGAATTTGGAGCAACTGCTACATTAATTGTTTCGCCACTTAACAAAAAATTATTAACACTAGAATTGCCAGAAATTACCACTCCATCGGCAGAAATTTTTTCGCCACAAGCAATCAATAAAATATTATCTGGCATTAATTTATGACTAGGAAAAATTTTCACCTCGCCATTTGGCAATAAAACCCTGCCAAAACTAGCAGTAAGATGAGCAAAATCAGAAGCAATATTTTGAGCTTTTTTTTTAGCTAAAAAATCGAGGTATCTACCAATTAACAAAAAGAAAATCAACATTACTGCCGAATCAAAGTACACATAAGATAAGCCCTGCCAAGTGTTTAAATAACTAACAACACAAGCTAAAATAATGGCTAAACTAATAGGTAAATCCATATTTGCTTGCCTTTTTTTGATGGCATTTAAAGCGGAAATAACAAAAATTCTTGCCGAATAAATTGCCACAGGAATGGCGATTAGAGCAGAAAAAAGATGAAATAAAAAACGAGTGTAAAAACCCATTTGGCTAGCATCGGTAAGCCATAAACCAATAGAAAATAACATTAGGTTGCCCGCCCCAAAGCCAGCAACCGCCAGTGCTTTTAGCAATTTTTCTTGCTCTAGTTTTTGTTGTAAATTAATGCTCGCCACATTAAACGGAGCCAAGATATAACCCAAGTTTTGGATGAGTAATACTAGTTTTTTACCATCTTCAATATTTCCTTGCCAATTAATAGTAAGAGATTTGGTGGTAGAATTTATTTTGGCAAGCAGTATATTTTGTTGTTTAGCTAAAATACTTTCAATTAACCACACACAAGCAAGGCACTTCAAATTACTAATTAGCAAGGTTGTTTGATAATTATTAACTGAATTTTTGGTAAAAAAATCAGAAAAATCGCAAAAATCATCACTTTCTGGCTTAAGGTTATAAAAATTATTGGCACTTTGTTGATTACGTATTTGATAATAGTTAGCAAGATTGCTGTTTTTTATGAGCTTAAAAGCCAACAAGCAACCATTGCAACAAAAAACTAAATCTTGCTCTTGATAGCCATTGTTTAACACTTCTTGCTGGCAATGGCTACAATATTTAACTTGGTTTTGTGAGTTAATATTAATCATCAAGCAAGCAACTTTCTAGCCATTGCCGATATTGAGGCGAAATGTTGCTAATTGGGGTGGCAATAATTTGCGGAGTTTGATAAGAATGATGCTGAATTAGATAACTTTCAATGCTAGCAAAAAGACTTTGCTTGGTTTTGATAGTTAATAAAAACTCGGTTTCAGTGCAGATTTGCTGGTTAAAAAAATAACTGCTAGTGATGTTTTGTATTTGAGTGCAACCTGCTAGTTTTTTGGCAAGCAAAGCTAAAGAAATTTCTTGGGCTTTTTGTAAGCTAGCAAAAGTTGTGCTGATGATAATAAAATTAGTAGTCATGGTGTTTTGTTTGATGATGGAACTAATGTATCCCAAATTTGTTTTAATTTTTTAAACTTCTATTTTTTCTATTTTTAGCAGAACTTTATCTTCAAATTCATCTGTTAATGGTAGTTTTTTGCGAGAAATCAACTCTTCAAGCTTACTAAAAACAGCTCTACCATCAGTTCCGTAGAATTCGCCTTCAATATTAAGTTTTTTGTTGTTATCTTCGTAAAGCACTTTAACTTTTGATGCAAGATCGTTACTTATTGGTTGTAAAAATTCTTTGGCATTATTGAGTGTTTCTGTTGGTATGTGGCTGGTAGATTCTTCTTTTTTTACTTTACTAAATATTTGATTAAATTTATTCCAAGTTTTGTGCAATATTTTATTAACAACAAAATCTAAGGTTGTTTGAAGTGGCTTGAGAATAAGAAGCTCCCATATCAAAGAACCTTCTTTAACTTTAATATAAAGCTTCATATCATCGTCGCCAAGTTTAAAACCTTCGGCTTTAACAGTTGTTTCGTATTCTTTTCTAAAAGCATTTATACTTGTAAGAAAATCTATAACTTCAACTGGCTTTGTATTATAAAATTCAATTGTAAGTTTTTCTAAAATATTATTTTGCATATTTTTTAGAACTAAAATTAAAATTAAAATATTTTGTTATAAATATTGTAAAATCAAATGAAATATTGTCAATAATTTTTACTAAAAATTGCTGTTTGCTTGATTTTTAACTGCCCCACCGCCAAATCGATGAAATTTTGGCAATAAAAACCTTGTTTTTCTAAATATTGAGCTATTGTGTGATAATTTTTTCTTTCAAAATCATCAACAATCAATAAACCGTTAGGTTTTAAAAACTCCAAACTGTGTAAAACACACTGTTTACGATGCAAAGAATCAACCAAGATAATATCGAATTGCTGTTTGTTTTGAAAATTATTTGCTAGAAAATGATAGTAATTTGGATTTTGGTAGGCATTTTCTAGCAAAAAAACTGTTGCTCCAACAAAATCATTTTGATTTGAAAAATAATTTGCACTCCATTGCCCAACAACAATATTTGCCAACTTTTGAGTGATAATTGTGAACCAAGTTTTATTGGTTTCAAGGCTAAAAGTTCGATAAGCATATTTTTGAAAAAACAAAGTAGAAGAACCGCAACCAAATTCAAAAACTGTTAAATTTGAATTTTTTTGACAATATTTTTGTAAAAAATCAACTGCTAAATAATTAAACCAAGGGATATTTTGGCTATTATCATCAACCGCCAAGCCGAGTTTATTTGATAAAACCCAACTTTTTTTGTTAGCAACAAATCGCTGATATAAAAAATTCATATCTTAAAAAGTAAGCACAACCGAGCCAATATTAGTGCGATTTTCAAACAATTGATGAGCTTTTGCCACCTCTTTAAAATTAAATTCGGTGATTCTTGGCTTAATGATGCCTTTTTTTACCATAGCAAAAATTTGCTCTGCAGTAATAGCAAGCTCAGCTCGATTATTTTTAAAAATTGGTAAACTTGGCCGACATAAATATAGAGAATTATCAATTAACACATTTAAATTTATTGGCTCAACCACTCCTGAAGATTCACCATAACTAATACAAATACCCATCGGCCACAAGCATTCGAGTGATTTTAATATTGTATCTTTGCCTACCGAATCATAAACAATGCCTACGCCATTATAGTTAGTAATTTTAGCTAACTCTTCAACAAAATTACTAGTTTTATAGTTAATAACATGGTTGCAACCAATCA
>CANEUR010000071.1 GCA_947441875.1 Rickettsiales bacterium
GGCAAAACCGACATAATCATATGTTCTGGCTTATTACTAGATTCTAAAAACTGCTCTATTAATTTTAATCTTTTTATTGTCTTTTCTTTTTTAATTTCAGAAGTTATAGTAGAAAGCTCTTCACGAAGCTCTTGTTGTATTTTTGATAAATCGAGATTTTGTAAAACTTTCTGCACAGCTTCAGCACCCATTTCGGCTAAAAAACTACCATAACCATGAGCTTGTTGTAAATTATCATACTCTTCTTCTGTTATTATTTCACCTTCTTTTAAAGGAGACATTAAAGAATCGGTAACTATATAAGCTTCAAAATAAATAACTTTTTCTATTAATTTAAGCGGAACACCTAAAATAGTGCTTATTCTAGATGGTAAAGATTTTAAAAACCAAATATGAGCTATTGGCGCCGCCAATTCAATATGCCCCATTCTCTCTCTTCTTACTTTTGAAGATGTCACTTCAACACCACATTTTTCACAAACTATACCTTTGTATTTCATTCTTTTATATTTTCCGCACAAACATTCGTAATCTTTAATAGGACCAAATATTCTTGAACAAAATAAACCGTCTCTTTCTGGTTTAAAAGTGCGATAGTTAATAGTTTCTGGCTTAGTTACTTCGCCATAAGACCAAGATCTTATTTTATCTGGGTCGGCAATAGAAATTTTAATAGCATTAAAATCGAGCAAATCAACAGATGAATTGCTTGTGGTGCTTAAAAGACCGTGAGATGATGTTCCAGCAAGTGTCATGATAAAATAATTTATTAATTTTTACTATTAAAGTTTCGATTTAAAAAATTAAAACGAAAAATTTTGATTAAATTTTTTAACAGAAACACTAAAATTATAGTATTTCTGTGTTTAGGATAAAACAATTCCTGTTGATAAAGATATTTTTTTATTCTTCTATTAACTCGATATTTAAACCTAAAGAACGAACCTCTTTAATCATTACATTAAAAGATTCTGGTATGCCGCAATTAAAGTTTTGATTACCTTGAATTATAGATTCATAAATTTTAATTCTACCAACAACATCGTCAGATTTTACAGTAAGCATTTCTTGTAGAGTATAAGCTGCACCATAAGCTTGTAATGCCCAACATTCCATTTCACCAAATCTTTGACCGCCAAAATGTGATTTACCACCTAAAGGCTGTTGAGTAATTAAACTATAAGGACCAATTGAACGAGCATGTATTTTATCATCAACCAAATGATGTAATTTTAACATATAAATATAGCCAACAGTTACTTTTCTTTCAAATCTATCGCCAGTTTTGCCATCGTATAAATAAATTTGACCAGAAGTATCTACACCTGCCATTTCTAGTAATTTTGCGATATATTCTTCTTTAGCTTTTTCAAAAATACCAGTTGCAAAAGGTACACCATTTTTTAATTGCGAAGCAAAATCAATTATTTCTGAATCAGACATTTTATTAATTTTATTTTGCTCTTGTTGAGAATCATAAATGTTTAATAAGGTATTTTTTAGTTTATCTATATATTCGAGTTTATTTTGAGATAAATCTTGCAATAAACCAGCTATTTTTTTACCGAGCTCTTTAGAGGCAAAACCAAGATGAGTTTCTAAAATTTGACCCACATTCATTCGCGAAGGAACGCCCAAAGGATTTAAAACAATATCAACTGGTTGACCATCTTGAGAATAAGGCATATCTTCGACAGGAGCAATTTTTGATACCACACCCTTGTTACCGTGTCTACCAGCCATTTTATCACCTGGTTGCAAACGATATTTTGAAGCAATATAAACCTTAACAACTTTTAATACACCCTGCCCCAATTCATCACCAGCCTTAATTTTAGCTACTTTTTCTTGATATTGCTTCTCAGATTTCGCCGAAAATTCTTCATAATTTTTAATTAAAGCCTCAATATCAAGCATTGCCGAAGAATCAGAAACTATTATTTTAACCAATTGATGTATAGATAAATTTTCAAGATTAGCAACAGAAAGAATAGAGCCAGCTTTTAATTTATCAAAAGCAACAGATAATTTTTTACCATCTAATATTTTAATTATAGCATCTTTAATTGCTTTACCTAAAAATTTAAGATGCAAATCTTTTTTACTAGCCAATTCTTCAATTTTTTGCATTTCAATATAGATAGATCTTTCATCTTTTTCTATACCTTTGCGTAAAAAAGTTTTAACATCAATTATTGTGCCACTCACACCAGTTGGCACATATAAAGAAGAATCTTTGACATCTAGAGATTTTTCTCCAAAAATTACTTTTAATAATTTTTCTTCAGGAGTGGTTGGAGATTCACTTTTTGGAGTAGTTTTACCTACTAAAATATCACCAGGATTAACTTCGGCACCAATATGAATAATACCTTCTTCATCAAGTTTTGTTAATACATCTTCACTCACATTTGGAATATCTCGAGTAATCTCTTCTGGCCCTAAACGAGTATCTCTAGCTATAATTTCGAGTTCTTCAATATGAATAGAAGTAAAAGTATCTTCTGCCAAAAGTTTTTCAGAAATAATTATTGAATCTTCAAAATTATAGCCATTCCAAGGCATAAAAGCAACTCTAACATTTTTCCCTAAAGCGATCTCACCATTAGCAATACTATGACCACTAGAAATAACCTGACCACATTTAATTTTGTCGCCAATATTAACAACTGGGCGCTGGTTAATGCAGGTATCTTGGTTGGTTCGAACAAATTTTTTCAAATTATATAAATCTATTTTTGGATTACCCTTATCGTCAATAGATTCGATTAATATTTTCGAAGAATCAACAAATTTAACCACACCATCATTATTTGCAGAAATTGTTGCACCAGAATCAGAGGCAACAACAACCTCCATACCAGTACCAACTAAAGGAGCATCTGGAATAAGTAAAGGAACAGCCTGTCTTTGCATGTTCGCACCCATTAAAGCACGATTGGCATCATCATTTTCTAAAAAAGGAATTAAAGTAGTAGCAACAGACACAATTTGCTTAGTTGAAACATCAATATAATCTATTTTTTCTGGGGGCAACATGATAAATTCGCCATTTTTACGACAATTTACTAAATCATCGATAATTTTTCCGTATTTATCTGTTTCAATGTTAGATGGAGCGATAGCTAAATCAACTTCTGACATTGCTGATAAATATAAAACCTGATCGGTTAATTTACCATTAATTACTTTACGATAAGGGGTTTCAATAAAACCATATTCATTTACTTTAGCATAAGTTGCTAAACTATTAATCAAACCAATATTCTGACCTTCTGGGGTTTCAATTGGACAAATTCTACCATAATGAGTAGGATGAACATCTCGAACTTCAAAACCAGCTCTTTCTCTAGTTAAACCACCAGGACCTAAAGCAGATAATCTTCTTTTGTGAGTAATATCTGATAAAGGATTAGTTTGATCCATAAATTGCGACAACTGAGAAGTTGAAAAAAAATCTTTAATCGCAGTAATAAGTGGTTTAGAATTTATTATAGCTTGCGGCATTAAAGTTTCTACATCGATAGAATTAATTTTTTCTACAATAGACTTTTCTACTCTAGACATACCAATTCTCATTTGATTTTCTATCAACTCACCAACAGCTCTTACTCGACGATTTGCCAAATTATCAATATCATCGGTTTTTAAATCGTTATGCTTAATATCGCTAAGTATTTTTATAGTAGTGATAACATCTTCTTTAGTTAAATGTAAAATGTCATTAGAAATTTTTAATTCGAGTCGATGATTCATTTTTAATCTACCTACATCAGAAAGATTATAGCGAGCATCTGAAAATAAAAGATTATTAAAATAATTTTGAGCAACTTCGTGAGAGGAAGGATTTTCACCAGCTCTTACTGCTTTATAAATATCAACCAGAGCATCTTTGGTTGTCATATTTTTATCAATTAAAATGGTATTATATAAATAAGGCCCAATATTTGATTTACTAGGATTAACAATCAAAACCTTATTTACATTTAGTTTTTGTAAAATTTCCAAGCTTTCAATAGTAACAATAGAGCCAGATTCAAGGAGTATTTCTCCAGTTTCTGGCTCAATAACATCTTGAGTATATACAAAACCCAATAAAGCATCATCGGTAAGTAGAAATCTTTCAAATTTTTCTGTTTTTAATTTTTCAATGGTTTTTCTAGTTACTTTTAAACCCTCTTTAACCAAAAGCTCTCCAGAATTAGCGCAAATTATATCATGCAAAACTTTTTTTCCTAGAAAGTTTTTTGAATCAAATTTTAAAGACCAACCTTTCTCAGCAATCTCGGCTTCTTGATAGCCGTAGAACTCTTGAATAATATTTTGAGAAGTATAACCAAGAGCTCTTAACAAAGTTGTGGCAGGTATTTTTCTTTTTTTATCTATACGAAAATGTAAAATGTCTTTAGTATCAAATTCAAAATCAATCCAAGAACCGATGTGAGGTATAATTTTTGCCACATAAGCTTTTAAAGAAGAGCCTTTTATACTTTCACTATCAAAAAAAACACCCGGAGCTCTTCTCATTTGTGAAACAATTACTCTTTCTGCTCCATTAAAAATAAAACTACCATTTTCGGTCATGAGCGGTATTTCACAAAAATATACTTCTTGTTCTTTTATGGAGCGAATTTCTTTAACATCCGAACCCTCTTCTTTGCTCCAAATAATTATTCTTAAGTTAGCAACTAAAGATGAGGCAAAGGTTTTTCCTGCAAACAAGCATTCTGAAGCTTCATATTTTGGTTGCTTTAGGTGATAATCAATAAATTCAACAGTAAACTTTTCAGCAGAATCAAATATTGGAAAAAAAGAATTAAAAACAGATTGTATGCCGATATTTTTTCTCTTTGCAGGATCGATGTTAATTTGTAAAAATTTTTGATAAGAATCTTTCTGCAGAGACATTAAGTGTGGTACAGCATCAATATCTGGATTATTGCTAAAGTTTTTTCTTAAAATTGACTGCGTAAAATTGCGATGTTGAGCCATAAATACTTATATGTAAATTTGGAAATTATTGTTAGTCTTTACATACTTTTATTATAAAAGTTTTAAAATAAAAGTATGTAAGATTTAAAAAGAGAAAGTTAAAGTTGACACAAAAATAATTAGTTTTATTAATATAAGAAGCAATAATTTTAGTTGCACCTATAAAAAATAAAGACTATTGTTAATTTTAAATTAGTTTTAAAAATCGCCTATGGTAAAGTTTTCAAATAAAAGCTATGTTATTAAAATATTAATTTATTTTTCAGATTATCTAACCAAATAAAAGGTATGATAATTTATTTTATATTTTAGAAGGTTAAAACACTGTAAATACTATTACGAACCGCAAAACTATATTTTTAAACGAATATCAGATCGGGATTATAAAAAGCTATAAAAATAATAGCTCTAAATGATTAAAAAAGTTTTTATAGTATTTTTTTATTGTCAGTATGTTATTTATAATAAGTAGTATAAAATTCTAGCAAAAAAATTTTTAAATAAAAAAACTTTCAAAGAAATTTATCTATATTACTACACAACGACAATTTTACTTTATAAATTATATAATAACTTGTTGTTTTAACAATTTTAGTTTTTAGTTCAAAGCTTTTATCTAGCTAAAGAAATCAATATTTAAGAGCTAAATTTTAAAGCTATTATTATTACTTTAGCAGATAATTAAATTATATTTTATTAGATCTTATATATAAGAAAATGATTTTTTAAATTACTTGTATTAAAGACTAGTGTTTGTAATTAAGTAAAAATATTTTTATTTAAAACATGCCAAAATGTAATATTTACTATTTTTGCTTTTAAAACAAGTTCTAATTAAACATGTTAAAAATAACAACTAGTGTTGCTTTATATTTTAAAAGCAAAAATAGTATTCGAAAATTAAAATATTGTTATTTTAACTCTAC
>CANEUR010000072.1 GCA_947441875.1 Rickettsiales bacterium
CAAAAATTACCCAACCTAATAAAAGCGGTAAAAAACAACGGCAACAAAGTTATTTGGTCTTGCGATCCTATGCATGGCAACACCATAAAATCTTCTAACGGCTATAAAACTCGTGATTTTAATCACATTTTGCAAGAAGTGAAAGCTTTTTTTCAAATTCATCAACAACTTGGCACTATTGCAGGCGGAGTGCATTTTGAACTTACTGGGCAAGATGTTACCGAATGTTTGGGAGGCAATCAAAATATCTCAGAATTAAATTTATCTGATCGCTACCATACTCATTGCGATCCGCGTTTAAACTCTTCACAGAGCATTGAAATGGCCTTTACTATTGCTTCTGAACTTGCTAAAAATTAATGCTTACAAACAACATCACAACACAAGCTTCTGAACCACAAATAAAAGCTTCTAATCCCAAAATTAACTGCTGGCTTATGGCATCTGCTGGCTCTGGCAAAACTAAAGTTTTAGTTGATCGTTTTGTTCGATTACTGCTTGCTTCAGTTTTGCCACAAGAAATTTTATGCCTCACCTTCACTGAAAAAGCCTGCAAAGAAATGGAGGAGCGAATTTTTCATACACTCGAAGAACTAGCCGTTGCCAATGAAGATGTTTTAATTGCAAAACTAGAAAATATTTTAGACAAAAAACCATCGCCAACTCAATGTCAAAAGGCTCAAATACTTTTTGCCGAAATGATTGATTGCGAATATCCTATTAAAATACAAACCTTTCATAGTTTTTGCAAAACAATTTTACAGCTTTTTCCGATAGAAGCAAAAGTGCCTATTCACTTTGAAATCATCGAAACCAATCACGAAAATTATGTTCTTCAAAATATTTGGCAAGAAGTTCTGCAAGATCAACAAAATCATCAGTTGTTAAAAAATATTTTAAATAACACCACCGAATATACTTTGAAAAAAATCATTGAATCTTTTATTAGCAACCTAGATAAAATGAAAGATTGGCAGTTTTATGGCGATTCAGTATCAAAAGAAATTCAGCAAGAATTAAAGCAAAAATTTAATATCAACAGCAGTCACACCGTTGCAGATTTTTGCTTATCAGCATTGCAAAATCTTGATTTTGAGAGATTTTATAAAATAATTGAAAAAAATTCTAAAACAAGTATACTTTTCAAAATTCTTACTTTTTTACAAGAAAAAAATCTTACCAACAATTTTAACAAACACAGTTGCCAACCTCAACATCTTGAAGAGCTCTATCTTTTAATGATAACCAAAAAAGAAAATACTATTTATCAAGAATTAGCAAAACTTAAAGATGATTTTATCATAAACTTTTTTAATGAATTGCAAAATTTTATAGCAAATAAAAATATTCTTAAAGATATTAATCACACAGCACTCATTGTCGAGCTAGTTTTTGTAATAATGAAAAAATATCAACAATATAAAAATCAACATAATTTACTAAATTTTAACGATCTCATTTTTTATAGCAAAGAACTCTTAAAAACAGATGCCGATTGGGTAAAAATGAAACTCGATAGTAATATTAATCATATTTTGCTTGACGAAGCACAAGATACAAGCCCATGGCAGTGGGAAATTATTAAAGCTCTCACCGAAGAATTTGAGGTAGGAGAATCTGCAAATACCAAGCCAAGAAGTTTTTTTGTGGTAGGAGATGAAAAGCAATCTATTTATTCTTTTCAAGGAGCCGACATAGAAAACACCAACAACCAATTTAATTATTTTCAAAATAAACTAAAGCTAGAAACCATTAACCTAACTCATTCTTTTCGTTCTGGCAAAAAAATTTTAGAAGCAATAGACACTATTTTTTGCCACAACAACATTACTTCATCTCTAGTAAAAAATACTAACTATAATCGGCATTTACCAGTCAAAAATATCAAGTCACACTTTGTTTTACTAGAACCATTACTGCAAACAACCTCCGAAAATGACTATCACGATAATATGGAATTTGCTAGAAACATAGCTAGTAAAATCAAAGATTGGGTAGAAAATGGCAAAACATTATCAAATAATAAAGCTCTGCAATATAGCGATATTTTGCTGTTATTTCAAAAAAAAAAACAAGTCTTTTATCTTGAAAAAGCTTTTTACGAAAAAAACATTCCATTTGCAGGTATCGATCAAGAATGTTGTTTAGATTCGCTTTTAATTAATGACATAATAGTTTTAGCAGAGTTTGTTTTAAATCAAGAACACGATTTTAATTTAGCTTGCCTACTAAAATCGCCATTTTGTCATAAATCAGAAGAATTTATACAAAGTTTAATTTTTGCCAGCCAAAATGCCAAAAGTAGCTTATGGGAGGTGGCAAAAAACCATTGCGAACTCAAATGTTTAAGTGATTTTTTAGCGCTTTTTCAACAAAATCATTTGTTTGACTTTTTTTATCAAATACTTAAAAACCCTGTTGTTAGCGATAGTTTTGTGAGAAGATTCGGCAACAAAGCTTGGTTAATGTTTGATGAATTTTTATTGTTAGTGCATAATTTTATTAGTAAAAATAGCTCAAATTTATGGCAATTTCTTGAATATCTTTACAATAACAACCCAGAAATATCTATCAAAAATCAACAAAAAAATGTGGTAAGAATGATGACTGCACATTCTGTAAAAGGCTTACAATCACCAATTGTTATAATTCCTTATGCTACAAAACCACTAAATCATCAAAATAGCAATAAAATTTTATGGCTCGATAATCAAGAAAACAAATTATCTCTTCCTTTTATCATTACTTCAAAAACATGCAAAGATGATGATAAAATAAGCATTTATTTACAGCAAAAACAGATTAAAACAGAGCAAGAAAATCATAGGTTGTTTTATGTAGCTCTTACCAGGGCAGAAGAAGAACTCTACTTAACTGGCATAGAAAAAAAACCTCCAAAACAAGGGCAAAAAAACAAACTCACTTGGTATGAAATGAGCAAAAATGCCATATCTTGCAACACTAATATCAATTCCCATTGATACAATGTTAAATTTAAATGAAACAATATGAATTTAAGCGATCTTACTTGTTTAAATGATATTATGATTTATCATAAACAAAACTTTAATAATCCAACATTGCTTAATTGTTTAGGCAGTGGCAAAGCCATTTCAAGCCAAGAATTTTACCAAGAGGTTAATAATATTGCTTGGGGGTTAAAACAATTGCCAGCAATTTTACAAAACAATATTATCACAATTTATTGCTACCAAAATTGGCAGTGGCTGGTATGTGATTTAGCAATAGCTTCAATTGGTTTAGTAAGTTCACCGATGTTTCATAATGTCAGTAAAAAAAATTTGCAATATCAATTAGAACTACTCCAAACAAAAGTTATCATCACCGATAAACCAGATTTTGCCCAAGAAAATTGCCATCTCTACACTATTATAACCATCGGATTTAATCATCCAAATTGCCTTAACTTTACCGAATTAAGCAAAATCGGCGAGCAACAAAAAAAATCATACAACGAATTACCAAAAAGCTTAAGTCACGATCTTGCCACCATTGTTTTCACTTCTGGCACCACTGGCTTACCAAAAGGAGTAATGCTGAGCTGTGGCAATTTAATTAGTCAAATTATTGATTCTTCGATTTTTTTTACACTTTCTGCCCAACAAAAAGTGCTTTCTTATTTGCCACTGGCTCACATTTTTGAAAGAATGGTAATGCTTTTTTATCTCACCCAAGGAGTGAGTATTTATTTTGTTGACGATATCTCTAAAATACCTCAATATTTACAACAAGTGCGACCTAATTTATTTACTACTGTTCCCAGATTATTAGAAAAAGCATTTAATAAGATCAAGCAAAAAAGCCAGCACGGCAACATTTTAAGCCGACTTCTACTCAAAATTGCCTTTTATAAGGCAAAAAATTTTAGCCCCACACATAAAACAACTTTTTCAGATCTTGTTCTTGATTTTTTATTATATCGTAAGTTAAGAGCTTTTTTTGGTGGAAAAGTTCAAACTATTATTTGCGGTGGAGCCGCTTTACCACACGAAATTGAAAAGTTTTTACATAGCATTGGTCTTGCGGTTTATTGTGGTTATGGCCTCACCGAAAGTTCGCCAGTTTTAGCAACCAACTGTCAAGCTCGTTATCAACTCGGAACTGTCGGCACCTGCTTTCCTTCGGTCAAATTAAAGCTTGCCCCTGATGGCGAACTCTTAGCCAGTGGCAAAAACATTATGCTTGGCTATTTTAAAGAAGAAGAGCAAACTAAACAAATTTTACAAGATGGCTGGCTTCATACAGGCGACTTAGCCGAAATAAAAGATGAATTTATCAACATTATTGGCAGAAAAAAAGAGCTACTTAAAACTAGCAACGGCAAATATGTGATGGCAAGTTATTTGCAACAACTACTTCAACAAGAAATCACAGGGCTACTTGGTAGTGTTATTATTGCCGAGGGCAAACCTTTTGTTTCAGCTTTATTGTTTTTTGAGCCAGAAAACTTAGCAATACTGCAAAAAAAATATAATCAGCAACATTTTAATATTTGGGTAGCACAAGAAATTAACAAAATCAATCGCCACCTCGATAACTGGCAACAAATCAAAAAATTTTGCATTATCACCGAACAAATTTCTATTGAAAACGAACAAATAACTCCTTCTTATAAGCTAAAAACCAACATTTTACAACAACAATTTGCCACAGAAATTGCAAAACTTTACGAAACATAATTAGTGATGCAACAGTCTCATTATGAAAAATGACACAAAACTCCGCCTAGTTTGATAGGGGTAATTTTAATAGCAAGCCCTTGTTGATTAGCCTGCACAAAACAACCGCAAAAAGTAGCTTCTTGACTGGCAGGTTGCATACGTTCGGTTTTTCTTTTGTGTAAAAAAATTTGAATTGGCACATTTTTTTCCATACCAATTACCGAATCGTAGTCGCCACACATACCAGCATCGGTTTGATAAGCGGTGCCAGCTTTCATAATGTGGCAATCATTAGTAGGAATATGAGTGTGCGAACCAACAAGAGCGGTTATTTTTCCATCTAAAAATTTTGCCATGGCCATTTTTTCAGAGGTGGCTTCGGCATGAAAATCAACAAAAATAGCATCAATATCTTTGCCGAGGCGGTAATTTTTAATAATTTTTTCGGCAAAAGCAAAAGGACAATCAACATTATATTTCATAAAAACCTGCCCCATCAAATGCAAAACTAAAATTTTTTTAGTGCTTGAAACCTCAAAAATACCAAAACCATTACCAGGGCTAGAAGGCGGAAAATTAGCAGGGCGTAAAATATTTTTGTGTGTAGAAAGTAAATTATTAGCTTCTTTGTTATCCCAAATATGATCGCCACCAGTAATAACATTGGCTCCTGCTTGAAATATTTCAAGGCAAGATTGTTGATTTAAGCCAAAACCACCACTAGCATTATCGGCATTAACAATAATAAAATCGAGGTTTAACTGCTGTTTGAGAAGTGGTAAATATTTGGCAATAGCATTTTTGCCAACTCTACCTACAACATCGCCACAAAATAAAATATGCATTTAATAACCTTGCTTTTTAAGGTTTAAATTATTTTGTAAAGCAGATTCGTATTTGTCGCCATTTTCGAGGAGTTTTTCTTTAGTGTAGTAAAGTTCTTGACGAGTTTCGGTGGCAAACTCAAAATTAGGACCCTCAACAATTGCATCGACAGGGCAAGCCTCTTGACACAAGCCACAATAAATACATTTAATCATATCAATGTCATATTTAGTGGTTTTTCGACTACCATCTTCTCGTTCACAAGCCTCAATAGTAATTGCCGAAGCTGGGCAAATTGCCTCGCATAACTTACAGGCAATACAGCGTTCTTCGCCGTTAGGGTATCGA
>CANEUR010000073.1 GCA_947441875.1 Rickettsiales bacterium
GTACCGTTAAATCCTCTTAAAAAATGATAACTTATTTTTTTAGTATGTAGTATTTTTTTGTAATCTTGAATAAATAATGGTAAGAAAAAAATCACACTAAATAAATTTCGCATCAAAACTATAAAAGAGCTATGAAATGTACCAGATAAAAACCTCACCATGGCAACTAAAATTGATGCTAGAAAACATGCTACGATCATATAAAATATGCCTTGCATTTTTTTATTTTTTAACATAGAATATTTTGATAAAATTCGATAACTTGTTGATTTGCAGTAATTTTATTAAAATCAATAGAATCAATAAATACACCTTCTAAAAATCTCGCCCTTGATAAAGCAACATAAGCCTGCCCTGCATCAAAAACATAATTTAGATCGCATTTTATTTTATCAAGAGTTAAGCCTTGTGATTTATGAATAGTAATAGACCAAGCTAAAACTAATGGAATTTGCACCAACGAAGCCTCTATTTCTATTGCTTTAGTAGCAAGATTGAGTTTTTCGATATTCCAAGTTTCAGGGGCGATAGTATAACTTTTTTGATTAGCAAATTCAACTATTGGGTAATTTTTTTTATTAGCAAAATCTTTGACAATACCAATTGAGCCATTGACTATACCTTCTTTTTGCAACGAATTTTTAATCATCATCACTTGAGCGCCAATTTTTAAAGTAAGATTTTCATAGGCTAAGCAATTTTTTTTCAGAAAAGCAATTTTATTTTCATTACCTTTATAAGTAGCACTAAAAGTTTTGGCTTCGGCGGTAATTTGTTGTAAAAATTGTTGGTTAATTTCATCGGCTCGTTGATTATGAGTGGTGAGAACTGTGGGTTTGATAGTGGGAGAATTGTCTTTCAGAGCAACTCTTGAACTAAGTAATTGCTTTACCTCTTCGTTAATATTGCCAAAACGAATATGATTTAAAATTTCAACAAATTTAGCATCGGACTGACGAAAACTTTGATTTAAAACAACATTTTTTAAGTTAAGATCTTGCCAAGTTTGGCTACTAAAACAATATTGAGTGTTGCTTTTGTTGTTAGACACAGGAGGTAATTGTAAAAAATCGCCAAACAACAGCACTTGCAAACCACCCATTGGTTTATGATTTTTTCTAACTTTTTGTAAAACCTGATTTAATAAATCAAAAACTTCGGCCGAAATCATCGATATTTCATCGATAATAAGGCAATTAGCAACCTTGATACGTTGTTTAATTTTACTAAATTTAAAAGAATTAAAATTTTCTAGAATATGTTCTAATGGTTGATTTGCAAAACCAATGCCAGACCAAGAATGAATTGTTGAGCCACCAATATTTACCGCAGAAATACCAGTGCTAGCAGTTATTTCTAAACCTAATTGAGAGTAGTTATTTTTAAGAAAATTAATAAGATAAGATTTTCCACAACCTGCGCCACCTGAAATAAAAACATTTTCACCTAATAAAAAATAATTTACAGCACTTTGTTGTAAATTAGACAACTCGTTTTTTTGTATATTCATAAAAATCTAAACTAAACAAGGGGCAAAATAAGCCCCTTGCATGCTAAAAAAAACTATTTTTTTTCTCTGATAGCTTTAATTTTTTCTTGTAAAGATGATTTATCAACTGCTCCAGGAATAAGCTCTTCGCCAACCACAAAACCAGGAGTGCCAGAAATACCAATAGAAGAACCTAATTCAATACTGCTGTTAATGATTTTTTCAATTTCATCTTTTTTATTAGAAAGAGTTTTTTCTAGTTCAGCAACATTAACACCAGCAGATTTGGCAGCTTTCAAAGCGGCAGATTTACCTTTTTCTTTGGTTTTCATCATCTCATCGTGGAAAGCCTTAAAAGCTTTTGGATTTACCATATTAACTGCTGTTGAAACTTTGGCCATTTCAAGAGATTCTTGGCCTAAAATTGGGAATTCGCGGTAAATAACTCGTACTTTAGAATCGGATTTAATTAAATCTTCAACAGAAGCTTGAGCTTTTTTGCAATATCCACAGTTATAATCGTAGAATTCAACAATAGAAACATCGTAACCAGCTGGAGCATATTCACCTGCAACTTTACTATTAAATAGCTCATCTTTTTTAGCACCAATGTTTTTTTGTGCATTTTTTTGTTGCTCTTCTTGAGCTTTTTTATACATATTTTGCACAGATTCTAAGATAGCTTGCGGATTATTTTCAACCCATTTAGCTACAACCTCTTCAACATCTTTTACTTCGCTTACATTTTTATTAGGATCAAGACCGCTACCTTTTTTTTCGGTTGCATTTTCGGTAGCAACATTTGATTTATTAGAAAATTTCTGATAACCAAAATAAGCACCGCCAATAATAGCAAGGCCAGCAATACCAGCAATTGCTAATTTAATTAAAAATTGTTTATTGTTAGATTGTAAAAAAGACATAGTAAATGTTTGTTAATTGTTTGTATAAAATTAAACTACCTATATATAAAAATATTTTACTAGATAGATTTAAACATAATTTTATGATAGCATTTTAAATAAACAATATTAAAATGACAATATAAAAATTCTAGATTAAAAAAAAAATAATGCAACCATCTTTTTTAATTGAAAAACAATTTAATAATAAACTAGTTGTAGGTATCGATGAAGTTGGTCGAGGATCTCTTGCTGGCCCAGTGGTTTCTTGCTGTGTTTTAGTTAATCAAAAACACAATTATAATTATTTTCCACAAATTAACGATTCAAAAAAAATTAATTCTGCCACTAGAAAAATATTAGCTAATCACCTGATGATTGATATGCAATTTGGGCTTGGTATTGTTGATAGTTTAACTATTGATAGAATCAACATTTTACAAGCAACTAAAATGGCAATGCATCTTGCTTACCTAGATTTTTGTTTTAAATACAACTTTCAGCCAGATGTTTTACTTATCGATGGTAATATTAAACCTTTTTCACTAGAAAAACAAATTATTTTACCTATCATAAAAGGCGATAGCAAAAGTCTTTCTATTGCTTCGGCATCAATCATTGCCAAAGAAATTCGTGATGAAATTTTAACAAAATATCATCAGCAATTTTCAATGTATCATTTTAATACAAACTACGGATATCTTACTTTGCAACATAAATTAGCTATAAAAAAATTTGGTCTTTGCCCAATTCATCGTCAATCATTTAAAATTAAACTATGATAATTTCGCAATATAATAAAAATGCAATCAATCTGGCCATAACCCAACTTCAGCAACAAAAAGCAATTGCTCTTCCAACCGATACAATCTATGGTTTAGCAGTTGATGCCAGTAGCGTTAAGGCGGTTGAAACTCTTTATGAATTAAAAAAAAGAGACAATCAAAAACCCGTCGCTATTTTTGTGCAGAATTTAGCCATGGCAAGAGAAATTTTTACTTTTAATACATTGGCCGAAAAAATTGCTAATTTATACATGCCTGGAAAAATCACCATAATTTTAAATGTTAAAGAAAATAATTTTAGTTTAGCTAAAAATCTTAATTACAACAATAATAAAATTGGTTTTCGTTATGTAAATAGTTTTTTTATGGCAAAATTACTAGAAATTTACCAAAAACCTTTAGCAGTAACAAGTGCCAATATCTCTGGTTTTGAGGTGGCAAAATCAGCCCAAGATATTGCTAAAATTTTTAATTTAGAACTAATTATTGATAGTGAAGAAATTTGCAATAATTTGGCATCAACAGTTGTTGAAATCACAGAAAATAATTTAAAAATTTTACGTCAAGGAGAAGTTATACCAATTCCCATCTTTAAATAATCAAAATAACTTCATATTTATTAATTTTAATCTTTAGTGTTATATCTTGCACAATCACTTATTGAAGATGCCACCGGATAATTACTAGATGTATAAGGTTTTTCTTGTCGCAATTTTTTCGATTCTTGTGCCAAATATTCAGTCATTTCATTAGGTATTTTATTACCTTTTGGAACTTGCAATATATGGCTAACAGCTTCATTAAATGCTCTTAAAGACTTATCAAATAATTCTTGATAATTCTTACCAGAAACCACCTGCAAACCTTTTAACTTTGTTTCATAACATTGATCACCAATTATAGCGCTGTCTCCAATCGTAATGCTATCTCCAATCAAAGATTTATAACTTGCTTCTCTTCGTCTTTTTTTCTCATCGCTTTTTAACACTCCATCATATTCAGCAACAATAAGAAAAGTATCATTATTTTTTTTATTGCACAGCACACAGATAAGATCTGCAGATCCAACTGCAAAACATCTATCAACGCCTAAAATAAAACGCTCGAAACAATGAGAGATTTCCAAATCAGGATGAGTAAAAGTATTAATTTTAAGAGCTATATCAAGTGTTGTAAGAAATTGTGATTCACTCACTGTTTGTGTTTTTGTAAACATATGAAGATCTTGCAATAATTCAGCTGCTGTTGCAACGCTTCCTTCACGATTTTCAGCTATTTTTGTTACAAATTGTCTTTCCAGTACTTTATCATTAAATTCGGCAAGCTTATCTAAAACATGGCTCAATTCTATCATTATCATATAAATTTCTTTATTCAATAAATATCTTTGACCGTAAGGTGTCTGATATTTAGGATGTAACTCCAGTAGTGACTCGAATAATTCTCTGACATGTTCTGGCTGGTCAGGATATGGTTTTTCTACCATTTTTAACGAAGGAGATTTAAAATCTGAATATAGTGCATAAGCCCGTATCATTGTAACAATATTGCTAATGTTTTGAGGATCGTTAACAAAATTTAAAATTTGTTGTTTGGTTTGTGGAAATGGCATAATATTTTTATAATAATAGATAGAAAATATTTTATTATAAATTTATTCATTTTATATTTCAATAGTTATATTTTAAAATAAAAAATATTTTATTATAAATTTATTGCCACTTTTTGTAAAACATTATAAAAAACCTTAGTGAGTTGTTTTATTTCTGATAAATCGGCAAATTCGTTAATTTTATGAGCAGTTTCATTAACCAAGCCAATTTCTACAACTTCTTGAGCGTAATCTTTAATAAATCGAGCATCAGATGTGCCACCGCTGGTGCTAAATTGTGTTTTAATGTTAGTGATTTCAAAACAAGATTGCTGGGTAATTTCTGCCAAAAACTGCGGTTGACTTAAAAACGCTTCGCCACTAATTTTATGTTGCAAAATATAACGAGCAGGAGAAATAGTTTTGCTACACACATAATTGACTAAATCAACAATTTGTTGCCCAGTATATAAATTATTAAATCTTACATTAAAAGCTAAATCTACCTCATTAACAATAACATTACTACCTAAATTTTGCGAAACAAAACTAGTAAATTCAAGGTTACTTTTGTCAAAAAATTCGGTGCCATTATCGAGATAATGATCTTTTAAAATTTTTGCCAAATTAAAAGCAATAGTAATTGGGTTTAAAGCAATATCTGGATAAGCAACATGGCCTTGTTTGCCAATAATTTTTAAATTAAAACTCACCGAGCCTCTTCGACCAATTTTAATAACTTCGCCAAATTTTGTAGGGTTAGTTGGCTCACCTACCAAACAATAAGTAATGGGCAGATGTTTTTCTTGCATCCAGTTTAAAACTTTTTTAGTGCCGTTAATGCTATCGTTTTCTTCGTCGTTAGTAATAAGAAAACCAATTCCAAAATTTGGTTCTGGATTTTGTTGCAAAAACTGCTCTACTGCCACCATAAAACAAGCAATAGCGCATTTCATATCAGAAGCCCCCCTACCATAAAGCTTATTATTTTCAACCACGGCCAAAAATGGATGATGAAGCCAATCTGCTAAATTACCTTCTTTTACAACATCGGTGTGTCCTGCAAA
>CANEUR010000074.1 GCA_947441875.1 Rickettsiales bacterium
AGTGGGCCATAAGAAAAAAACTTGGCAGGTAAATTTTGCAACAACTCTTGGTTGTTAACCATGGCTCGAGCAACTGCTGCAGTAAATTCTGGCCTTAAAGTGAGTGAGTTTTGTGAGCGATCAAGAAAAGTATAAATTTCTTTATTAACAACATCAGAAGATTCGCCTAAACCACAAAAAACTTCGCTAAACTCAAAGATAGGCGTTTGTAGCTCTGCAAAGCCAAAATTTTTGGCTTGTTGTTTGGCGATATCGATAATTTGATTAAAATGTAAAATATCTTGCGAGTGTAAATCTTTAGTGCCTCTTGGTGGTTGTGATAAGTTTTTTGTCATAAAGCATTAGCGATTAAATAGTTTTTTTCGTAGCCAATAATTTTGGCGATAGTTAAAGTGTTGGCAGGTAAATTTTGATTAATAATTTTTACTTCTAAAAAATTTTCTGTTCTGCCAAAATTATTTTTTTCAAGCAAAATAGGTACAGTTTGCCCAATTTGTAAAGCTAAAAATTTTTGCAATTGTAAAGCTGCGGTTTCTCTTAATATTTTTGCTCTTTCTTTGATAATTTTTCTAGTAATTTGAGGCATTTTAGCAGCAGGAGTGCCTTCTCTTGGTGAAAACGGAAAAATATGAGCAAAAATTAAATTTACTTGCGAAATTAAATTAAGCGAATTTGCAAATGCTTCTGGTGTTTCGGTAGGAAAACCAGCAATAATATCGGCTCCAAAGGTGATATTGGGGCGAATTTGCCTAGTTTTATGGCAAAAATCAATAATTTGTTGGCGATTGTGCCTTCTTTTCATTCTTTTTAAAATTAAATCATCGCCAGACTGCACACTTAAATGCAAATAAGGCATTAACCTAGGCTGATTTGCCAAAACTTCTAAAAAATCAGTGTTTAATTCGGCTAAATCAACCGAAGAAAGCCGAAGACGCGCAAGATCTGGCACTGTATTTAAAACTTTATCAATGAGTTTTGCTAAAGTGGTAGGAAGCGGTAAATCTTTGCCGTAATCAGAAATATCAACACCAGTAAAAACAATTTCTTGATAGCCTTTTTGCACAAGTTCTTTAATGTTTTTGATAATTTCACCAACTCCAACCGACCTGCTATTTCCTCTGCCATAAGGAATGATGCAAAAAGTACAGCGATGATTACAGCCGTTTTGTATTTCTAAAAAAGAACGAGTTTGATTAAGCCCAAAAACCGCCAATTGTGGCGCGGTTTCTTTAACCGACATAATGTTATTAACCTTGATTTTTGGCAATAAATTTGGCTCAATTGTTGGTTTAGAGGCAAAAAAAAGTTTGTCGGCTTGCTGGTTTGGAATAAAAGAGATATCATTTTGTTGATTAGTAGTGCCTAAAACATAGCTTTCTGACTTGTTTTTTTCGGTATTGCCTAAAACCAAGCTTACTTCGGGCATTTTGGCATAAATGTGTGGATTAATTTGAGCGGCACAACCAGTTACTATAATTTTTGCTTCCGGATGGTTTTTTTTAGCTTTTTTTATAGCAGATTTTAGCTCGGTTTCGGCATTAGAAGTAACTGCACAAGAATTAAAAACAATTAAATTTTGCTGAGCAGAATTGATAACTGCTTGTTTTATTGCCTCGCTTTCAAAACTATTTAGCCTGCAACCAAAAGTGATAACTTGATTATTGTTGGTTTCGTCGGAGGTCATTGGCTAAAATAATGTGATTAACAACTTTTTTTACTCCTTTAACCTTAGAAGCAATTTTTAGTACTAGTTTTTGCTCTTCGGAGCTGTAGGCAATGCCAATAATATAAACGGTTTTTTGCACAGTATTAACTGTAAAATTAAAACTCCTAATTCTTTTTGCTAAAAATAATTTAGTTTCAATTTCAGATGTTATAAGGCTATCGGCGAGTATTTGCATTGTGCTACCTGCGCCAATTTTACAAGTTTCACACACTACCAGCTCATCAATAACTTCAAGCACACCTTCTACTTGCCAAGCCAAATCTTGGGCGAGTTTAGCTTTTTGTGCACTATCAACAACACCAGTAAGCAAAACCCTGCCTTCGTAAACAGTGGTATCAACAAAATTATTTGGTATTTTTAGCTTATTGACAAGAAACTTTGAGGCTAAAACAGAGGAAATAACAAAATCAGATTTAGTTTGGGTAAAGGTTTTTTCTCGAGAGTGCAACACAGCGAAGCTACCACCACTAATTATTGCTGTTTCAACGCAAGAAGTAAGTAAAAACAAAACTACAAAATAAATTTTTAACATAAAACAATAAAATTTGTGGCAAATAAAAAAGATTATAAAATTTTATTTTAGTATTTGCAAATTATTTTTTTTGTTTTAAAATTTTGCTAATCAAAAAGCATAAAAGTTTTTTGCGGGTGTAGCTCAGTGGTAGAGTACAACCTTGCCAAGGTTGGTGTCGAGGGTTCAAGTCCCTTCACCCGCTCCAATATTTATCTAGAGTCCGTAGCTCAGCTGGATAGAGCAACAGCCTTCTAAGCTGTGGGTCAGGCGTTCGAATCGCCTCGGACTCACCATAAAATTACATTTATGGTGCAGTCACAATTTTATTTACAAATATCAATGAACAAACAATTATTAATGCTATTGATGGCATTAAATGATGCATTCTTCCACCTTGGTAGCTAGTCACTCCAATTCACCACCAAATTAACACTTTAAATAAACTGCCCATTTGCGAAGAATCTGTTAATCTTGCAACATCAATAGAAATTTGTTTTGCTTTTTGTGGATGGGTTTTTTGTAAAATTTCTACCCTTTCGTGAATGCCAAGTTGTTGCAAAAACTCGCCTTGAGCAACTAACGAACATTGCAAATTGTGTTGTTTGGCAATTTTTTGCAACAACACAAAATCAACCAAAGCAGTGATATCGGCATTTTTACAAGAGGTTAAAAAATCTTGCTTTTGATGATTTTTTAGCACTTGTAAAGTGTTGGCAAACTCATATTTTTCGTAGCCATAATCAATATTTATTGCCACTCCACCTTGTTTTTTTATTGCTGTAGCAAGTTCGTTTGCAAAAATGTCGGCTGTGGGTGCATATTCAAAAATAGCATTAATTGGGGCGAAATTTGCAATTTCTTGCCCTAGCATTTGGCAAACAAAACTATGATTTTTCGGGCAGAAATCGGCTAACAAAAATTGTAAATTATCAAAATTATGATTTTCTAATTTGCCTTCAAATGCCACCATTTTAAGTTGCCAACCATGTTTGGTTTTGATGTATTGATTAATAGCAAAACAATCAAATAATTCGTTGCTAAAAAAGAAAATTTTTTGCTGATAATTAGCAAGAAAGCTAGTAAAATCAATATACCAAGAAACATCAAATTCGGCTAATTTTTGCTGTTGTACCATAGTAAGAGTTGGGCTGATTTCAACAATTGCCACTTGGCAGGTTTGCCAAAATTTTTTTGCCACATTGTTAGTTTTGGCAAGTTTTTTGATGGTTTTTAACACATCAAACATTAAAGTTCCTTGACCTGCTCCCATTTCAACTAAAACTACTGGCTCTTGCTGAAAACTAAATAAATTTAACAAATACACAGCCAGTATTTCGCCAAAAAGCCCAGAAATTTCGGGGGCGGTGATAAAATCGCCGTTTTTACTGTTGCCGATAGGGTTTTTAGTGATGTAGTAGCCATTTTGCTTGTTAAACAGCAAAAAATTTATAAAATCAGCAATACTAATAATTTGTTTTTTTGGCATAAAAAAGTTGTTAAAATCATTCTCTCTTGCAAGGGTAAAAATTTCTCTTTTTTTGGTATTGGATCTTATTTAACTATTCTTTTAATGCAGATAATGAGACTGTTGCAATTTATTTTTTTAAATCAAAACGATCTAAGTTCATGACTTTTGCCCAAGTTTTTACAAAATCTTTGGCAAATTTTTCTTTGGCATCGTTACTTGCATAAACTTCAGATATTGCTCGAAGTTCGGAGCTTGAGCCAAACATTAAATCAACCGAAGTGGCTTTCCATTTTAATTGGCCACTTTTGCGATCAAAAGCTTCAAAAACATTTTCAGAATCTTTTGATTTTTTCCACTCAACCGACATATCAAGTAGATTAACAAAAAAATCATTAGTTAGTTTTCCGGGATTTTTAGTTAAAACTCCTTTTTGACAATGGTTAGTATTTATATCTAAAACTCGCAATCCACCAAGTAAGACGGTCATTTCAGGAACTGTTAAATTTAGCATATAGGCACTTTCAATCATGGCATTTATTGGCGAAACTTCGTAATCTGGGTTATAAAAATTTCTAAATCCATCGGATTTTGGCTCGAGAGAGGCGAAAGATAAAGAATCTGTTTGCTCTTGTGTTGTATCAACTCTACCGATTAAAAAAGGAACTTTTATATCAAAACCAGAGTTTTTTAGTGATTTTTCAATTGCCGCTGATCCTCCAAGAACAATTACATCTGCTAAAGAAACTTTTTTACCATTTTTTAAAGAATTATTAAAATCTTTTTGCACTTTTTCTAAAATTGTTAAATTTTTTGCTAATATTTGAGGTTCATTTACTGCCCAACTTTTTTGTGGCTCTAGGCGAATTCTGGCACCATTGGCACCGCCTCTCATATCGGTTTGGCGATAAGTTGCGGCAGAAGCCCAAGCGGTTTTGATTAATTCAGAATTACTTAAACCAGATTGCAAAATTTTAACTTTTAAATTGGTAATATCTGCCAAGTTAATTGCTTTATATTTTGCTTTTGGAATTGGATCTTGCCAAATCAATATTTCTTTTGGAGAATCTGTGCCAACATATCTAGCTCTTGGGCCCATATCACGATGAGTTAATTTAAACCATGCATGAGCGAATGCTTTTTCAAACTCTTGAGGATTTTCTAAAAATTTTTTTGAGATTTCACGATATTTTGGATCTTCTTTTAGAGATAAATCGGTTGTAAGCATAACAGGTGCATGTTTTTTATTGGGATCATGTGCATCGGGAACCGTATTTATTGCCTGATTTTTTTCAGGAACCCATTGAATTGCACCAGCAGGGCTTTTGGTTTTAACCCAGTTATAAGCAAACAAAGTTTTTAGATAACCCATTGTCCATTTAGTTGGATTGGCATGCCATGCCCCTTCTAAACCACTGGTTGCAGTATCGGCACTTTTGCCGCTTCCACATTTATTATGCCAGCCAAAACCTTGGGCTTCAAGGCTATTTGAGGCAGGATCGGAACCAACACATTTATCAACTTTATGAGCACCGTGATTTTTGCCAAAAGTATGACCTCCGGCAATTAAGGCAACGGTTTCTTCATCGTTCATTGCCATATTGCCAAAAGTTTCACGAATTTGTGCGGCAGCAGAAATTGGATCGCCGTTGGCATTTGGACCTTCAGGATTTACATAAATCAAACCCATTGTTGTTGCCCCGAGTTTTTTAATCAACTTGCCGTTTTTATCGAAACGATTAGAGGCCATAAATTTATTTTCTGGCCCCCAATAAACTAAATCTGGTTCAAAATCATCAAC
>CANEUR010000075.1 GCA_947441875.1 Rickettsiales bacterium
AACAAATGAGGCATAGCCCAAGCCCAAATTGACGGTGATTTTTACCTCGTTGCCAGTTAAATATTGATGCACGAGCTTTTCAACATAATCGGGGTGCTTGGCTCCTTGCAAGGTGAGAGGATGGTCGCCAATTTTAACCAGCAAAGTTTCAGGTGAGGCTTCTTGGCACGATTTGCCTACTGCCATTACAATTCGGCCCCAGTTTGGGTCAGACCCTGCAATGGCAGTTTTAACCAAAGGCGAATTAGCAATAGCCATTGCCACTTGCTTGGCTTGTATTTTGTTGCTGGCTCCTTCTACCGAAATTTCGATGAGTTTTTTTGCCCCCTCGCCATCAACCACAATAAGTTTAGCGAGATCAAGCATTAGCTCTTGTAGGGCTTGTTTAAAAGAATGTAGGTGAGGGTTATGAGAATTGTTTATTTCGTGATGCTTGGCGGTTTTGGTGGCAAATAATAAAACGGTGTCGTTGGTTGATTGATCGGAATCAACGGTGATAGCATTAAAGCTGGTTTCGTTGGCTTCTTGCAATAGTTGTTGTAAAGTGTTTGGGCAAATATTGGCATCGGTAAAAATGAAAGCTAACATTGTTGCCATATTTGGGGCAATCATACCAGAACCTTTAGCAAAACCAATAAGGCTTACATTTTTGCCTTCGATGTCGCAAAATTTAGTGATAAGTTTTGGTTTGGTGTCGGTGGTTAAAATTGCCAAAGAAGCTTCTTGCCAAGATTGTTGAGAGTTGTTTAAATTATTTAACAACAAGGGCAGGGCATCAATTATTAACTGCTGATTTAACTGCTCGCCAATAACTCCAGTTGAAGCAACAAAAACCTCTTCTGGCTGGCAGTTTAGCTGGTTTGCCACAGCTTGGGAAGTTGATTTTACTACTTCTTCGCCTTGTTTACCTGTAAAGGCATTGGCATTTCCTGCATTAACAATTAGGGCTTTAGCAGTTTTTTTGGCGGTTTTTTTAGTAAGGTTTTGCTTGCACCAAACCACTGGATAAGCAGGCATAGAAGAATTGGTAAAAACTCCTGCTACATTTACCGCAGAAGAAAACACAATAAGTAAAAGATCGTGGCGATTTTTATATTTAATACCACAATTAACACTAGCTAATTTGATGTTGGCAAGCATATTTTTTAGATTAGATTAAGATTTTTCATTTCTTGCTGAATTTTTTGTTGAGATTCAAGGGTAGGCAAAACCAAAGGCAAACGAATTTCGGGCTTGCATAAACTAAGCAAACTACAAGCATATTTTACAGGCCCCGGATTAGTTTCGCAAAACATTACCGAGTTTAAATTAATTAGTTTATCTTGAATTTTTAGAGCTTCTGGATAGTTATTGCTGGCTGTAGCTTGTTGTAATTGAGTAACTAGTTTTGGGGCAATATTAGCAGTAACCGAAATAATGCCGTTGCCACCCATAGCATTAAAACCAAGTGCAGTGCCATCTTCACCAGATAAATATAAAAAATCTTTGCTAATTAATTTACGTAAAGATGCAATTCGAAGTAAATCGCCAGTAGCATCTTTAATGCCAACCACATTTTCAAGTTGTGCCAATTTAGCAATAAGAGCATCGGAGATGTTAATAACCGATCTGCCCGGAATATTATAGATAATTAAAGGAATATCAAGTTTATTTAAAGCAGAAAAATGTTGATAAATACCTTCTGGTGTTGGCTTATTATAGTAAGGAGCAACCACTAAACAAGAATCGACCCCAACTTTTTTAGCATGCTTGGTAAATTCTATGGCTTCGGCGGTAGAGTTAGAGCCAGTTCCTGCCATTACCTTGATTTTGTTTTTAGCAGTTGCCACACTAATTTCGATTAACATATTGTGTTCGTCAGAAGAAAGAGTGGGCGACTCTCCTGTGGTGCCACACGGCACAATGCCATCGATACCGCTATTAATTTGAGTTTCAATGATTTTTACAAAACTATCAATATCGAGTTTGTTTTGAGAAAAAGGAGTAATTAGAGCGGTATAGGTATTAGTTGTCATAAATTTTAAGATAATAAATTATTGTTTCGGTTAAGCGATCGATAAAACTTTTAGAAGGAGAAAAACCTAATTCATTAAAGCTATCAGAATTATCAATAGC
The DNA here is from genome assembly GCA_947441875.1 of Rickettsiales bacterium. Classification (GTDB taxonomy): domain Bacteria; phylum Pseudomonadota; class Alphaproteobacteria; order Rickettsiales; family UBA1997; genus CAILUF01. The sequence goes on from CANEUR010000075.1 coordinate 2,116, forward strand.
ATATCTAAAATCATGTCCTGCTCTATCTTGTGTAAATTTAATTTGTTGTTGATAAGAAATATTATTGGTTTTTGGTTGTAATTTGTCAAGAATTAAGCAAATTTGTTTGGCAATATCAAGATTAGTAAATTCGCAAGCTCCACCAAATAAATAAGTTTCGCCGATTTGACCTTTTGTAAGAGCAAGATTTATGCCATGGCAATGATCGGCAACAAAAATCCAGTCGCGTATATTGGAGCCGTTGCCGTAAATTGGAATATCTTTATTTTGTAAGCAACAGCGAATTATGGTAGGGATTAGTTTTTCTTGATGCTGAAATGGGCCAAAATTATTAGAGCAGTTGGTAATAATGGTAGGTAATTTAAAGGTTTCATGCCAAGCTCGAACCAAATGATCAGAAGATGCTTTTGAAGCAGAGTAGGGGGAGTTTGGCTGATAACGACTATGCTTGGTAAAAGGCTTGTCGTTTAACGAAAGCGAGCCAAAAACTTCATCGGTTGAAACATGTAAAAAACGAAAATCTGGCTTGTTAGCTTTTTTATAATATAATACAGATGCTTGCAATAAACTGTAAGTGCCACAAACATTGGTATTAATAAATATTTCTGGAATATTTATAGAATTATCAACATGACTTTCGGCTGCAAAATTAACTAGCCAATCTATTTGATATTGCTGTAAAAGATTTTGTACTAAAGATTGATTATTAATGCTATCTTTGATAAAAATATAATTAGCAGAATTTGCTATTTCTTCGACATTTTTTGGGTTGCCAGCATAGGTAAGATTATCGAGATTAACCACAAAATTACCGTTTTTAATTTGTTCTTTAATAAAATAACTACCAATAAAACCGCAACCGCCTGTAACTAGAATTTTTTTCATATTTTTTATATTTAAAATGTGTTATTTGAGTTTTGATATTCTAAAAATGTGGGTAAAGATAAATCTTTTTCAGAGATAATTGGTTGATCTGGATTATCTATAGGCCAAGAAATATTTAAAATAGGATCGTTAAAACAAATACCGCCATCACCACTTGGTGAATATTGATTGGTTACCTTATAAAACACATTAGCTGGCTGCTTTCCTAAAACACAAAAACCATGAGCAAAGCCATCTGGAATATAAAGCATTTTACCATCTTTTTCGTGAAGTTTAATGGCAAAATGTTTGCCAAAAGTAGGAGAGTTTTTGCGAATATCAACCGCTACATCAAGAATAGAGCCACTTATACAACTTACTAGTTTTGCTTGACTAGGATTTTGTTGATAATGCAAACCACGTATAACATTTGGCTGTGAAAAAGAATGATTATCTTGCCAATATTGAGTTGGCAAACCAAGATCGGCAAAAGTTTTATGATTAAATCTTTCAACAAAAAAACCACGCCCATCGTGATAAATTTTGAGCTGAATAATTTTTAAATCTGGCAAAGTTGTGGGAAGTATTTGCATAGTTAATTAATTAATTTTTGGTTACCTAGTAAAAATTCTAAAAGTTTATTTTTTAGATGCAATATTGTTTTTTTAAGATAATTTAATATTCATTGTTTTTTAAGATAATTTAATATTCGTTTTTTAAGATAATTTAATATTCTCATAATTCTCATAATGAACATTATGTAAACTAAAAACAATAATCACAACAGCACAACTAAAATTTTCGTGTTATCAATTAAAAAAGTTCGTTGAAAATAATCTTGGCTTTTTCTAAATGGTGATTAGGCATGGTGATTTGATATTTTTAATAAAAACTTTTTATAATTTATCTTGCCATAAGTGATAAATTATGCTATCTTGTAGTGCTAAAAAAGAAGCATCTAAAATATTTTCGGCAACTCCAATGGTTTGCCAAGTTTTACCAGTTGCGGTATCGATACTTTGAATTTGCACTCTTGTGATGGCTTTGGTGCCACTTTGCGGAGTTAAAATACGTACTTTATAATCAACAAGTTTGATATATTTCAATGTTTTATATTTAAACATAAGAGCCTTTCTTAAAGCTTTATCAAGAGCATTCACTGGCCCTTTTCCTTCGGCAACTTTAATAATGTTTTTTTGATTGATTTTAATTTTAATAACCGCTTCGGAGTTTATGTGAAAATCATTATTTTTAGTGAGTTTTTTTTCGTCTTGCACTTTAAAACTAATTAACTCAAAAAAATTTGGTAAATTTTCTAAAAATTTACAAGCAAGCAAGGCAAAACTAGCATCGGCTGTATCGTAAGAATAACCGAAATCTTCTTGTTGTTTTACCAGATTAACTAATTGATTAACTTTTTCATTTGAGTAATTTTTATCAAAACCCAAGGCTTGTAAACGAGCAATAATATTTGATCGACCAGCCTGATTTGAAACTAAAATTTGCCTCTGATTACCAACTAAACTTGGATTAATATGTTCGTAAGATTGTGGATTTTTATTAACAGCCGAAACATGAAGCCCACCTTTATGAGCAAAAGCAAACTTTCCAACATAAGGAGCAAAATCATCGCTAGCTTTATTTAAAATTTCGTCGAGTAATTTTGAAGTTGGCAAGAGTTTTTTTAAATTGATTTTACCTAAATTATAACTCATTTTTAGACTTAAACTAGGAATTAAACTGATTAAATTAGCATTTCCACATCGCTCACCTAAACCATTGATAGTGCCCTGCACTTGGCAAACTCCAGCTTCAACAGCCATTAAAGAATTTGCCACCGCATTGCCAGTGTCGTTATGGCAATGAATTCCGAGATGTTTGCCTGGAATATGTTTAACTACCTCTAAAACAATTTCTTTAATTTCGCTAGGTAAAGTTCCGCCATTGGTATCGCATAAAATAATCCAGCGAGGGTTGGCTTGGTAGGCAGTTTTTAACACTTGCAAAGCAAAACTAGGGTTAGCTTTATAACCATCAAAAAAATGCTCAGCATCAAACATTGCCATTTTATTTTTAGCCACAATATATTGCAAAGATTGTAAAATCATTTGCTCATTTTCTTGTGCAGTAATTTGTAAAGCATTAGTTAAATGAAAATCCCAGCTTTTACCAACAATGCAAACTCCAGAAGCAAAACTATTGGTAAGAGCATTTAAAGCAGGATCGTTATCGGCAGAAACACCGTTTTTTTTGGTCATGCCAAAAGCCACAAATTGCGAATTATATAAGCTTGGTAGGTGAGCAAAAAAATTATCGTCAGAAGGATTTGCGCCAGGCCAACCACCTTCGATATAATCGATTCCTAATTGATCAAGAGCAATCGAAAGATCGATTTTATTTTGCATAGTAAAATTTACTGTGCTAGTTTGAGCCCCATCGCGTAAGGTGGAATCATAAAGATAAATTCTTCTGCCCATAAAATATTATTTTTTCTTTTTGGTTTTTTTACCCAGTGGTTTAGCAAC
>CANEUR010000076.1 GCA_947441875.1 Rickettsiales bacterium
GTCTTTAAAATCAGAAACTTTTACATACCAAGAACTTACTGCTTTGTAAATTAAAGGAGTATCGGTTCGCCAGCAATGCGGGTAGTTATGCAAGAATTGTTCGGTTTTTAACCACAGATTTTGTGTTTTTAAATATTTGATAATGTCGTCGTTGGTATCAAAAACATGGCGATTTTTTAAAGATAAATCAGGCAAATCAAAAACCTGCTCGTTAAATTTTGCTCCTTCATCGATAGGGCAAACTGTGACAATTGAATGCTGTTTGCATAAGAGTTGATCGTCTTCGCCAAAACCAGGCGCGATATGCACTACTCCTGTGCCATCTTCGGTGTTAACAAAATTGCCAGAAAGTAGTAAAAAAGCATTATGGTGATTTTTAAAATAAGGAAAAAGTGGCTGATATTTTAAGCCAACCAAATTTTTGCCAAGAACAGTGTTAATTATTTGATAATCGACAAGTTCTTTAGAAAATTTTTTTATACAAGAAGAAGCTAAAATAAGCACTTCTTGTTGATTTTTAAGCACAGAATATTCGATATTTTCGCCAATTGCTACAGCTAAATTGCTAGGAAGAGTCCAAGGGGTGGTTGTCCAGACAACAATATAATGTTTTAAATTAGCGCAGTAGGGTTGATCGTGTAGTAAAAATTTAATGGTTGCCGACTTGCTAGTTTTTTGTCGATAAGCATTATCCATTTTAGTTTCAAAATTAGATAATGGAGTTTGGCAGGCCCAAGAATAAGGCATAACTCGAAAATCTTCATAAAGCAAACCTTTATTATAGAGTTGTTTAAAAGCCCAAAGCACAGATTCCATGTAGTTTAAATCTAGAGTTTTGTAGCTGTTATCAAAATCAACAAATCTACCTTGCCTTGTAACGTATTGTTTCCATTCGTTAGCATATTTCATTACCGATTTTTCGCAAGCAGAATTAAATTTTTCGATACCAAATTCTTGAATTGCTAACTGCCCAGAAATTGGCTTATTATGTTGTTTGCTAAGCTCTTTTTCGGTTTCCATTTCTACTGGCAAGCCATGGGTATCCCAGCCAAATTTTCTTTCAACTTTTTTGCCTTGCATAGTTTGAAATCTGGCAAATAAATCTTTGATAAAGCCTGTGAGTAAATGACCGTAATGTGGTAAACCGTTGGCAAAAGGTGGGCCATCGTAAAAAACAAACTCATTTTTTGAGTGATGGCAATTGTTATGACCATGCAAAACGCAAGCACTTGGTAATGGCGAAACAGAATCTTCGTTTTCTTCGTTTAAATCGTTAATAAGAATAGATTTTTCAAATATTTGCTCTTGTTGCCAAAATTGTAATATTTCATTTTCAATGCTAGCTTGAGTGATGTTTTGATTAACTTCTGGATAGGGTTGCTTGGTAGACATTGTTTAAAGAAAAAAGTTATAGTCTAAACTGTTTGGAATAATCATGATAGGAACATTGATTTTATTTCCTAGATAACGAATAATTTTTGGTAAAACACTATTATCGGAGCCAAAACTTTGAGATTTACCAAAAACTACCAATTTGCAATCGGCAACGGTTTTAATGGCTTTAAAAATTTCAAGCACCACATCACCTTCGCTAATAGAAATTGCTGGAGTTATTTTAAACTCTTGGCAGATCTTTTCAAGCAGGCTACAAATATTTTTTTCGACCTGTTTTCTTTTTTGTGTGCCAATTGCTCTGCTACCAAACAAAAAATTTTGATGAGAGCCATCAATAGCAATGGCAATATGAAGCTTATGATTTTGTGTGCAAGCAGAAAGACAGGCGAATCGCACAGCGGTTTCAGAAATATTATTGATATCGATACAAACAACAATGCTACCCATAAAAATTATTTAGAAAAACGATTAAAAATGTAATTAACAAAAAAACCTACCAAAATAGCAATGATAATGGAGGTAAGACCATATAAAACTCGCTGATTTTTGGCAAATTCAGCTATTTGAGAGTTAAAACCTACTTTATTTACATAAACAGGAATAGATTGAAAAGAAATTACTGTATCGTTTTCAACTAAGTAAATTTCGATATTATAAACACCTTCTAAAATATTGGCAGGAAAATTAATGGCAATGCTAAACAGGGTATCGTCTAAGAAAACAATACTATCGGTGCTGGTAGAATATAAATTTTTCTTTTCCATTAAATCAAAAAATTTGCTATAAGTAATATTATTTTTGATTGTTTCACTAGTTTTAAAGTTTAAATTATGTTTTCCTATTTCAAAATCTAGTAAGTTTTGTTGATTTAGTTCTTTTCCTAAAAAAGCCGCAAATAAATTATAAAAACTATAAGCGTTATAAAATGTTACTTGCTTACTATTGTGCCAAATGCCAAGAGATTTTTCTTTTTTATTAAGTAAAAAATTATGTTTTGGCCCTCTTACCACAGCAATAATATTGCCAGGTTCGTTTTTTGCTCCAAATAATAAAATTTTTTCACCAGTAAATTTGCTATCTATTTTGATTTCATTTTGTGAAATACCTGAAATGATTGGGGCAGCAGAGACTGTTGCCCATAAAGGTAGTAATAAAAATAGTAAAATAGCTAAGATTTGTTTCATTTTAGCGATATGAGAGAATAAATATCTGTTGGCTCAATAAATAGTTGAGCAAACATTTTAATGCAAATTAGTAAAATAAGTGCCGCTAAACAAAGTTTACTAGTGGTGGGATTGAATCTATAGCTTGCTTTACTGCCAAATTGAGCTCCAATCGCCGAGCTAATAATCATGATGAGCGATAAAGTTAAATCGAGGTTGTTGCTACTTATGGCTTGTAAAAAAGTGGTGTTGCTGGCGATAAAAATTATTTGAAATAGTGAAGTGCCAACTACAAGATGCGGAGGCATTTTTAAAATATAAAGCATAGCAGGAATCATTAAAAAGCCACCGCCAATACCCATAAAAGCAACTAAAATACCCACACCTGCACTTAAAAAAATAGGCACCAACCAGCTACAATTAATATTAGATTTTTCAAAATAAACTTGATACGGTAATTTTTTTAAAAAATTTTGCAGATTTGAGGTGTTTTTTTGGTTTTCAGAATCTTCTTCTTGCCAAGTAAAGCTAATGTTTTTATTTAAAATAGTTTTAAGACCATCAGAGATCATTGCCAAAGAAACAGAGCCAAGAAACAGCACATAGCAAAAACTAATTAGCAAATCTACATGGCCAATTTGTTGCATAAGTTGAAAAATAACTATACCAAAGCTTGAGCCAAAAATGCCACCTATCACTAAAAATAACCCCATTTTAATATCGACATTGCCTTTTTTTAAGTGCGAAAGCAAGCCAGAAATAGAAGCGGAAATAATTTGATTTACCGCAGTTGCCACCGCTACCGCCGAAGGAACTCCGATAAAAATTAGGCAAGGAGTGGCTAAAAAACCGCCACCAATACCAAACATACCAGCTAAAAAACCAGTGCCTAAACCTAGCAAAATGATTAGCAAAATATTAACAGGAATTTCGGCGATAGGCAGGTATACTTGCATTTTTTAAAAGAAACTTAATTGATTATCAAGCAAATAATAATTATTTTGAGGGTTATTTTTTATTAAAGCAAGACCAAATAAACTATTATTTGTAGCAATTGCCGATAAAAAAACAATATTTTCGAAGGCAAATTGTTGTAAATCGGCTTGAGTAAGTAATATTTTTGAGTTATTTTGTAGTTTGGATTGTAAAAAGTTTTGTAGATCTTGATTAATATTTTCAAGAAAAAAACCTCTTACGGTTTTGCGTATTTCACCTAAATGAAAGGCTCTGGCAATTACTTCTTGACCAACGTAACAACCCTTGGTAAAATCAATCATTTCAAAATTTTGTAAGCCATATTCAATGATAATAGACTTTTCAAAGGCTAAATCGTAAAAACCTTCTGGAATTTTTTGCTCTATTCTGTGTTGATGATAGCCAATTTCTAGCAATGAATGATTTTGTAAAAATGTAGTTGGCAAATAAAAACGATAGCCAAAATTGTTTTTCCGAGGATCTGGTAAGCCAATGTTTTGTTGGTTTTGTTCGCTAAAAAATACTTGTAAATTATTTAGTTGGTTAATTTCAACTTTGGCTCGAAGTTTATACATATTTAGCTTATTTAACAATATTTCAAGGGCATTTTGATGGCAATCTAAAAAAATATGATGATAATCTAGCCAAATAAAAAAATCAGCCAAAAATTTGCCTTGGGAATTTAGTAAGCCAGCATAAACCAATTGTTGATTATCAAGCTTTTGTAGGTTATTGGTGATTAATTTTTGCAAAAAAGAAAATTTATCTTCACCAGTGATGGCAATGATTTTGCGAGTGTTAAGTGAAATCAAGTTTTGAAAGTTTTGCTCTAAAGCCATATAAACAAAAAAATCTTTAAAAAAATAATTGCTAAATTATAAAATAATCTCTAAATTTAAGCAAGTTTTTTTATGATAAATTTAGAAATTTAAAACACCAATAGATTTTATGAAAGTAAAAACAATAAATCAACATTCTAAAATTATACAAATGAATTTTTCAGATGTGGCAAAACCTAATGTTAATCAAAAAACCGTTAAAACAATTTCAAAAAAAATACAATTTTTAAATAGTTTAAAAGGCTCTAAATTAAAATACAAAAGATTCGCTTGCTCTCCTTTGCGATATGCTGGTGGCAAAAGTTTGGCGGTTGGTTTTATTATTGAACTCATACCAAATAATGTAAAAAAAATTGTATCTCCATTTTTTGGTTGCGGATCTCTAGAAATAGCTTGTGCATCAATGCTTGATATCAAGGTTATTGGTTACGATATTTTTGATATTTTGGTAAATTATTGGCATGTCCAAATTAATCAAAAACAAAATTTATTTGACAGATTATTAGCAATAAAACCAACAAAAGAAAATTATCAAACAATAAAAATAGCCTTAAAAAAGCATTGGCAACAGCAAGAATTACTCGATCCTCTTACTCTTGCTGTTTACTACTTTTTTAACCATAATCTATCTTATGGTCCAGGATTTTTAGGCTGGATGTCTTCTATCTATGCAGATGAAAAAAAATATCAATCTGCTCTTCATAAAATCAATATATTTCCATCAAAAAACTTATCGGTAAAATGTCAAAGTTTTACACAAACTCTGCCACAACATAACCAAGATTTTTTATATCTAGATCCTCCATATTTTTTGGGCGGAGAAAGTAAAATGTTTAAAGGAATATACCCGCAAAGAAATTTTCCATTGCATCATAATGGTTTTAATCATATTTTGCTAGCTGATTTGTTAAAAAAACATCAAAATGGCTTTATTTTATCTTATAACGATTGCCCAAAAATCAGAGAATTATATCAAGATTATAAAATTATTGAAGTGCAATGGCAATATACTATGGGGCAAGGCGAAACTAGAATAGGCAAAAACAGAATAA